>JALWPK010000043.1 GCA_026995045.1 Gammaproteobacteria bacterium
GCAAAATGGAGGAACTGGAAAAACGCCATGAGGAGAAAGCACTTGAGATGCTGCAAAAACACGCGGGTGACGGCGCCAGCCAAATTACAAAGCAGCTGGAAGCAATCCGTAGCAGACATGAAAAAAACCAGGGCCGGGCAGATGAATAACCGCAGCCAAAAGTGTTGGCAGTGCCAACACCTGAATATTGACAGAAGACTGCATGGACTGTTGGCACTGCCAACACTTTTGGTATCTGTGCTCTGCGTGTCTGTCCCAAACGAAACCAAGCCATACATGAGGTAAAACCATGACCGATGAAACAGCCGATATCAGCAAGACAACACCAACACGCGCCCTGCCGGACAATGCCGACCCGGTAGTTGATTACACCACCGCGGCCACACGTCCCGGTTTGTTACGTGGCAGCGCCAGCCTGGACATACAGACACGTCAGGCGCAGCGCCTTGTCTATGGTCGCCGACGAACCGAGAACAAGGAACACATCATCGGGCTTGTACGGTTTGGGATGAACATGAAACGCATCTGGTCGTCTGCCAGCCGTGATGACCCCTATGCGGACTGGGCGCTGATCCAGGTCGAGGAAGCGTTGAACAATACACGGGAATTTATCAATACCCTGCGGCAGGAAACAGAATCCCTGCTGGAGGCTGCGGCAACCGGTGTACAGATCAACATCGCCCACTCACTGCAACCGGTACGTGTCCCGCTTCAGTTTGCCAACGCCTTCGGCTACATGGGCGCCTATTTGATTGCGGACTTCGACCAACTGGTGTGCGCGATTCTGACAGGCCGTCATGTAGGACTCATACAGCGCGGCAACAGTGACAAAGCATTGCATAACTGTGCACGCCGGGTCCGCCACGCCTTCGCATTGTCTGGCCTATGGAAATTTACGCTGGTAACCCGTGCCGATATTCGCAACAACACTCCGATCGCACTGAAGGCCAGGGAATCGATGGCGATCATGGGTGAGCTGCCGCAAGAGGTACTGGATGGGAAACTTCGCGCACAGGTCGCGCCGGAGATTAATGCCACTGATGCTTCATTACCTGAGGCAACCGAGGAAGCTGAATTAGATAATCCGGATGAGCAGGAAACCAGCTAATGCCGTTCGATGCTAAAGGGCCTTTTCCTTTACCTTTTAAGGGTAAGGGAAGCCGGGAGGATTGGCGCCCACGATCACTTCGACGAAGGCTTGAACGTACGCGTGCAATACGTGATGAGCTTGAACAATGCATGCGTGATCTGATCGACCAATTCAAGCAAACCTTTCGCCCACCACGGCCTGCCCATTTGACATTGCACAATACTGGCAACGGTCAGTATGTGCGGTGGCGTTTGCGAGCCAGCCGGCTCATCAAGCAACAGTATTTCGAGTTATCCGGTAGCGAGGTCGGAACGAATCTCCTGCATTCACTATCGCCAGCAGTACGCGAAGTGTATCTCGATTTCGAACAGGAGCGTCTGAAACTCAATTTGCTCTATGGCCTGCATCATTACGAGGTCAAGAGCCTGCAACGTTACCTGGATACTGTTCATCGACTGGGCGTTTTGAAGCGTGGAATCTGAGAACTTATCGCCCGGTTTTATCACACCAGTTTTATCACTGAGGCAGAACGTATTTTTTATTGGTTTGACACGACGAGATGCGTAACGTGTACCGTACGCACTATCAACCGACGAACGAGGACACACCATGGCAAACACATTTATTGGTACTGGCAACCTGGGCAGCGACCCGGTATTGACATCACCTGTGGGTGAGGACAAACGGCAAGTGGCTGACCTGCGAGTCTATTTCGACAAACCCGTAAAAAACCAGGAGACCGGTGAATATGACGACA
>JALWPK010000044.1 GCA_026995045.1 Gammaproteobacteria bacterium
AGGACATGCCCCGGCGCGTGGCCGTATCCTCCTATGAACGCGGGCAGGAAAAAAGGAAAACACTCAATGCCTGAACATGGCGCTATTGTTCGAACGGTTTCATTATTTAAGGAGTTACAGCCATGAAAAAACCCATGACCATTCTAGTCACCGGCGGCCTGCTGCTCATTATGGCGGGCGCGGTGAATGCTTATGAGCCTGATACATCCAATATCCAGCAGGCCCGCAGCTTGATCAAGCAATATGCCGGTAATCTGAAGCACGAATTGAAAACTGCCATAAAACAGGAAGGCCTTGCCAAGGCAGTTGAGGTTTGTCATTTGAAAGCGCCGGATATCGCCAGTGATGCATCAAAACAATCCGGCTGGACGGTGCGACGTACCAGCCTCAAGGTCCGCAATCTCGAGGATGCGCCGGACAAATGGGAGTTCTCTGTATTGAAACAGTTCGAAGCCCGCAAACAGGCGGGCGAGCCGGTCAAGACGATGGAGTACAGCGAAAAAGTCACCAAGAATGGACAAACCTGGTTTCGCTATATGAAGGCGATACCTACGCAAAAGATCTGCCTCCAATGCCATGGAGAAAAGATCGATTCAAAGGTTTCCAGGGAACTGGACAGCCTGTATCCGTTTGACCAGGCAACGGGCTTCAAGGTGGGTGATATTCGTGGAGCCTTCAGCCTGAGCAAGAAACTCAATCAGTAATATTTATGGCACACATAAATAAAGTTCCCGACTTTTTTCTGCGTGGCCATTTTCTTGATCTGGGTCAAGAGAATAGTTTTCGGGATTGATATTTGTCAAGGTGCCTGCCTTGTGCTGCCAGTAGATTAACCTTCATAGCCTTGAGGTTACTGGTTTGATTCGGAGTGGGGAATGACTGGTGACTTTTCATTATTAACCCTGACCATGGGAGCGAATACTATGCTTAAATCTGATGCAACCAGGAAGAAAAACCGTAGCGCTGTCGCGAGAACGATGAGCAGTATCGGAATTGCGGTAGCCATGTCCCTGGGTTCTACGGCGGCATTCGCCACTCATCCGTCTTACAAGGATGTCAAACCGGCAAAAACAGTCAGGGGGCGTTCGATCGTCGAATTCGTCAGTTCCGAATGTGGTGGTTGTCACAACCCCAAGTTGACCGGCGCGACGGGACCCAATATCACGATGGATCGCTTGCGAAATGGTCTGAAGGGCAAGGCGGCCAAGAAGGCGGGGCGTTTTGTCTATCCCTTCCCGGAAGAAGCCATTTATGAAACCGTTCGCTCCGGTCGTCCGGGCACGGCCATGCCGGCATGGTCAACGGATGCCAATCCAATCGGTGTTAGATTGACCGATGAAGAAATCAAGGCGATCACCCAGCATATCTATAACACGCCACCTCCGAAGGACTTCAAGTGGACCAAGGAACAGATGATGGCGACCTTGCAGGATGTCAAGCCGTCGGAAAATGGCCAGGTGACACCGCCTGACAATGTCGACGACCTGCTGTTCGTGACCGAACGTGAAAACTTCAGTGTTGCCGTCATCAACACCAAGACGCAAAGTGTCGTGGCGCATTTGCCTGCCGGTGCACGGGCCCATGGCTACACCTTCAGCCCCGACGGTCGCTATGGTTATAACCTGGGTCGCGATGGCTGGTTGTACAAGTACAACCTGAAAACCCTGCAGGCCGAGAAAAAGGTTCGTCTGGGCTTGGATGCTCGCGGAATCGCGATTTCCGATAACGGCAAATACCTGCTGACAGGCATGTATATTCCGACTCAGGCCGTTATCGTTGATGCGCATACACTCGAGCCGCTGAAGGTCATAGACACCCATCATGTGAAAGA
>JALWPK010000045.1 GCA_026995045.1 Gammaproteobacteria bacterium
TATCCTCGGCCTGCTCGCGCGCGGCCTCGTTGCCTTCCTCGATGATGGCCTTGACCGAGCCGATGTCGTCCTCGTACTCGCGGGCGCGTTGCTGAATCGGCTTGAGCTCGGCCAGCACGGCGTCGATCACCGGCTGCTTGCACTCGACGCAGCCGATGCCGGCGGTGGTGCAGCCCTGTTTCACCCAGTCGCGGGTGTCGTCGTCGGAATACACCTCGTGGAACTGCCACACCGGGCATTTGGCCGGGTCGCCGGGGTCGTTGCGGCGCACGCGCGCCGGGTCGGTAGGCATGGTGCGCAGTTTTTGCGCCACCTCGTCGGGGTCGTCGCGCAGCGCGATGGTGTTGTTGTAGGACTTGGACATTTTCTGACCGTCCAGCCCCGGCATTTTGGAGGCCGGCGTCAGCAGCGCCTGCGGCTCGGGCAGAATAATCTTGCCGGAGCCTTCCAGATAGCCGAACAGGCGCTCCTTGTCACCGATGGAGATATTCTGCTGCGAATCGAGCAGCGACTGCGCCACTTCCAGCGCCTGCTGGTCGCCCTGCTCCTGGTATTGCTTGCGGTATTCGCGGTACATGCGGGCGTTTTTCTTGCCCATTTTGGCAATCGCCTGCTCGGCCTTTTCCTCGAAACCCTTTTCGCGGCCATACAGGTGATTGAAGCGGCGCGCCACTTCGCGGGTCAGCTCGACATGCGCCACCTGATCCTCGCCCACCGGCACCATGCCCGCCTTGTATATGAGAATATCGGCGCTTTGCAGAAGCGGGTAACCGAGAAAACCGTAGGTGGCGAGGTCTTTTTCCTTCAGCGCTTCCTGCTGGTCTTTATATGTAGGCACCCGCTCCAGCCAGCCCAGCGGCGTAATCATCGACAGCAGGGTGTGCAGTTCGGCGTGTTCCGGCACCTGCGACTGGATGAACAGCTTGGCGGCTCCGGGGCTGATGCCGGCGGCGAGCCAGTCGATGACCATGTCCCACACGCTTTGCTCGATAATCGACGGGTCTTCGTAATGCGTGGTCAGCGCGTGCCAGTCGGCGACAAAAAAGAAGCACTCGTATTCGTGCTGCAATTTCACCCAGTTTTTGAGTACGCCGTGGTAATGGCCAAGGTGCAAAGCCCCGGTGGGCCGCATGCCGGAAAGAACGCGCTGGTGTTGCGCTGCAACTGTGTTCAAAAAAGTGTCCTCTGGGAGCTAAAGTCCGAAAATGGCGCCGATGATGGTTTCGAAATGCTGCACCACCGGCCACAGGATTTTACCTAAAATTCCACTGACCAACAGGCCAATCACAATCCACATGCCAAACGGCTCGATGCGCATGAATTGCAGCGCCATCGCCGGCGGCATCACCCCGGCGACCACGCGGCCGCCGTCCAGCGGCGGAATCGGCAACAGGTTCAGCACCATCAGTATCACATTGATGGTGATGCCCGCCTGCCCCATTTTGACCAGAAAGGCGGTGGCGTCACCGCGGCCAAGCAGGTTCATCGCCAGCACTATCACCAGCGCCCAGCCGCAGGCCATCAGAAAATTGGACATCGGCCCCGCCACCGCCACCAGCGCCATATCGACAATCGGCTGTTTGAACTGGCGCATATCCACCGGCACCGGCTTGGCCCAGCCGATAACAAAGCCGGTGGTCAGCATCATCGCCAGCGGAATCACCACCGTGCCCATCGGGTCGATATGCCGGAACGGATTGATGCTGATGCGACCCAGACGACTGGCGGTGGCGTCGCCCAGCTTGTACGCCACCCAACCGTGCGCCGCTTCGTGCAGGGTGATGGCGAGCAGCACCGGCAAGGCCCATACGGCGATGGTATATAGCAGGTTATCGGAAGGCATGGAAAAATGCGTGAATCATGTTGTCGGGATTGTACAGCGAAGCCGTCATCAACAGGTTATTTCTGTCATTGCGAGCGCAGCGAAGCAATCTGGTTGGCAGTACGCTTCTCGAGATTGCTTCGCTGCGCTCGCAATGACGGGGACATTATTCATTAAAGTCCTTACCCTTGCCTTCGCGCTTCACCACTGGCGCGTCGCCGGTCAGGTCAATCACCGTGGTCGGCTCGATGCCGCAATGGCCGCCATCGATGATCAGGTCGACCTGGTGCTCCAGCCTGTCGCGAACATCCTCGGCGTCGGTGACTGGAAACTCCTCCCCCGGCAGAATCAGGGTGCAGCTCATAATCGGCTGGCGCAGTTCATCCAGCATGGCGTGCACAATCGGGTGGTCGACCACGCGAATACCGATGGTGCGGCGCTTGGGGTGCATCAGGCGGCGCGGCACTTCGGTGGTGGCGTTTAATATAAAAGTATACGGCCCCGGCGTCAGCTGCTTGAGCAGACGGTAGTGCTGGTTGCTGACTTTGGCGTAGGTCGCGATTTCGGACAGGTCGCTGCACACCAGCGTCAGATTGTGCTTTTCGTCAATCTGGCGCAAACGCCGCAGACGGGTCACCGCATTTTTGTCGCCGATGTGACAGCCCAGCGCATAACTCGAATCAGTCGGGTACACCACCAGCCCGCCGCGATGGATGATATCCACCGCCTGACGAATCAGCCGCGGCTGCGGGTGGGTGGGATGAATCTCGAAATACTGGCTCATGTCTCGGTGGCGTTACAAAATAGCAGGTCTGGCGAAGCGCGCGATTCTACCGCACGCCGCGATAAACCACTATAATAGATGCTTTCACAGAGGCGCGGGAATTAACAACAGATCTCGCTTTAAGTTTATGAAGTTACTGTTTGATTTTTTTCCGATTATTCTGTTTTTCGTCAGCTATTACCAGGCGGATTTTCTCACCAACAACACATTTGTCGGCAACCTGGTCGACACCAGCCAGCCCGATTATATCGTCGCCACCATCATCGCCACCGCGGTCGCCATCATCGCCAGCTTCGCGCAAGTGGGCTACCACTGGTTCAGCACCCGGCGCGTCGAAAAAATGCACATCTTCTCGCTGGTGCTGATCACCGTACTCGGCGGCATCACCATCATGCTCGGCAACCCCGCCTTTGTGCAGTGGAAACCCACGGTGCTCAACTGGCTGTTCGCCGCCGTGTTTTTAATCAGCATGTTTTTCGGCGACAAGAACCTGATCGAGCGCGCCATGGGTGAGCAGATTCAACTGCCCGCGCATATCTGGACACGGCTCAACCTCGCCTGGGTGGTGTTTTTTATTCTGAGCGGCGCCGCCAACCTGTATGTGGCGTTTTACTACCACACCGAACTGGATCCCGATACCCGCATGGATTTCTGGGTCAACTTCAAACTGTTCGGCCTGATGGGCATGACCATCGCCTTCGTTATCCTGCAAGCCCTGTACCTGTCGCGCTACATCACCGAAGAAGACGACGACTCACAGAACAAACCGGAATAAGCCCATGCTCTACGCCATTATCGCCGAAGACGTCGAAAACAGCCTGGCTGACCGCCTCGCTGCCCGCCCTGCACACCTCGAGCGTCTCGCCGCCCTGCGCGATCAGGGCAGACTGATACTCGCCGGCCCGCACCCCGCCATCGACAGTGACGACCCCGGCGAAGCCGGCTTCAGCGGCAGCCTGGTGGTAGCCGAATTCGACAGCCTGGAACACGCCCGCGCCTGGGCAGACGACGACCCCTATATCAAGGCGGGTGTATATGCCAAAGTCACGGTAAAACCATTCAAAAAAGTTTTACCCTGAGTCATGCCCAGCCACTAGCCCCTCGCCCCCAGAACCTATAAAATGCGCGCTCGCACAATGCCGGAGTGGTGGAATTGGTAGACACGTCGGATTCAAAATCCGATGCTGGCGACAGCGTGCCGGTTCAAGTCCGGCCTCCGGTACCAAATTATCAAAACATATGTGATAAAATGTAAGCTCACCTTCCGTTGGAAACAGCTTTAACGCCAACACTGCCGATTACGAACTATAATGTTGCTATGAAAGGTAAAATCTCCGCTAGAGCAAGAAATATATTAGCTGATCGCAAAGCTAGCGATATGCTGATGAACTATGTCGTAAGGGGCAAAGAAGGGACACTCGAGCTTGGAAGAAAAAAATACTCTGTAAAGACAACATCTCCTAAAGCAACAATCGCAAGAAATGCCGCAAGCGGCAGGTTCACTACCAAATCTACCAAACGATAATAATAGATGAATTTCGCATTTCAAGCGGTATTCTTCCTACTCTTACTAATCCCCGGTTTTATATTCCGCAGTAACTACAACGGCAGAATATTAAAAGACCAGCTACAAAGTTTTACCCCATTCAGCAATGAAGCCATTTATGTAATTATTATTTCAGCCTCACTCAATTCCTTCTGGGTAATCGTTTCCAATGCCATTGGACGTATTGACAGCATAGCCGTACAGATCGACTTGCCAACTGTAATGTTTTTACTGCTAGGCAATTACGGTGACACTGAGTTACTGCAACGAGCAATAGACTCAGTAAGTAACCACCCTATACCAATACTCCTGTATTTTATCTCACTGTACGCCTTATCCTCAATACTTGGCAAATCAATGCACTATGTCATAAGAAAATATGGTCTCGATATAAAATTTGCGCTATTTAGATTCCGTAATCCATGGCACTACATTCTCACAGGTGAAGTCATGGAGATTGATAACCCGAATGCAGATGAAGTAGACCTTGTTTCTGTATCGGCTATCATTGACGATTACCTATATATTGGAGCATTGGCAGATTATGAGCTTGATGAACGAGGCAACCTTGCCCGTATAACTCTAGAAAAAACATATCGACGAAAATTAAGCGATGACGCAACCAGCGACAACACTGTTAACCTTGAGGAAGACAGTAGATATTACAAAATAAGAGGTGACTATTTCATAATAGACTGTAGCAACACTCGCAATCTCAATATCGACTACTGGTATTTACCTGAAGAAACTGAAGTGCCTAGTTAGCCTTTCTACCTCAACCCCAGACCAATACAGTAGCAGTATCACTGTATAGCAGCAACCACCAATCATGAATCAGGCAAGATATTCTTCCTGATGATATGCGTTGGCCTGCCATCAAGACTTTGCTGATTTTTTTCTTTCCAATAAGCCTGCAAACCAGCTTCGCCTTTTTTCTGCGCCCAGTTGTTCAGCAGATCCCTGTCTTCGATATAGTCAAACCGCGGCACCGCCATGCCGCAAGATGTTTGCACCAGCTCAACAGCCAGATCAAATATCTGTCTTGCGCCAGGAAGGGGTTTGAAAAGCGCAAACAATGTATGCCATTCACTATCATTCCTGTGGATGACTTTGGCATTGCCACACACGCGCAATATCATGGGTTTGCCTTCGAATGCGATGAACATAAGCGTCATTCGCGGATTTTCCTGAATGTGCGCGGCTGTTTCATTACCGCTGCCTGTGACGTTAAGCCAGATAATTCTGTTATCCGACATTACACGCAGCGAGTCCATGCCTTTGGGCGAAATATTGACGTGGCCATCGGACATGGCGGTGCCGACAAAAAACAGTTTCTGGTTTTCAATAAACTGTTTCAGACTGCTGGTCAGGGATGAATATTGTTGCGCCATGACTGTACCTTGTTTTGTTTGCGCCGCCTGTTACAGCCCCACCCTACACATCAAAGCAGGCATTCCGTGACAGTTTGTGATGCTGTTAACACTGCAGGTTATCGACCATGTGCTTTTTACGCACAGCAGTAAACGCCCACCAGGGTAGCGGCTCGCCTCCTTCCATGAAACTGATTGCCGACATAAACACATCGATAACGCAGGGGTCGTGCCGCTTCCCTGTGCGCGCGCAAAGCTGCGCATACAGGTCGAATGCATTCTTGCCTGGCAACTGGTTTGGGTGATCGACGCCAATCAGGCGAAGATCGCCCGCCATCGCCTTGCCGATGTTCGGCAGATCTTGCAGGCGTGTCACGGTGTTTCTGTCCGGGTTTTTCATCCGCTTCCTGTTTGACACTCATATCTCAATGGCCGCCGAGCGCCTGAGCAGGCAGCGCCTAAAAGCCAACAATGGCTTGTGGCGGGAATCGGCCTCACAGTCCATCCTACCCGCTTTCAACTGCCGCAACCATGCAAAAAATGGCATGGACTTTTTTCTATTTTTTTGTGTCTTTTTTGTAAACTTTTGAGCAGTATTGGATAATATATATCCGCCATACACAAATATTGCCAAATTTCTTTACATAACTACGAAGCATTAAGCTGTGATTTCAGTTTGTGAGGCTGTCACCTGCATGTTTTCAGTTGTCAACCTGCTTGTTGAAACCCTAGCCGAAGAGCCAGGTTTACGACTCAGCAAGGCTATTATTACGGATAATTTTTAACCAAAATTTTTCTGTTCAAGCAGAATATTCTTATAGTTATCAACAGGATATTATGACTTCTTTATTAATAATTTAATATATTTCATTTAATATCAATAGCTTACGAAAGTTTACAAAACTGCATGATTTTCCGACAAAATTTGTCGCATTTCTTAACAAGCTGGGCTAGTATCTCTGTCAATCGGCCAACTTGAAGCAGTTGAACTAAACGCCGATACTCAAATCCCAAACACGACCCACGACGCGCCTTCCCCGGCCCGTGAGTGCGGCTCACCTAAATATTCCAAAACAAAAACCTGATTCATCAACAGTCAAAAAGCGGCGTTTTGACAGACCGCTTGTGCTGTTTTACGTGAGAGCTGTTCGCAGAGAGACATGATGATTGATTATTACCGTTCGTTTTATACGAAAGTGGCGTTTTTGCTGTTTATAGGATTTCAGCTCGCTGCCTGTGGCACAACGGATAACCCGGCGGCGGATATCAGCTGCCTGAGCCCAAGCGGGGTTTCACAGGATTGCGGCGTTGATATTCCGGTCGACCCCGGCGTCACCCCGGATCCGGCAAATGATCCTGGAAACGACCCCGGATCTGATCCTGGAAACGACCCCGGCGCCGACCCGGGAACCGATCCTGGCAATCCGCCTCCGCCGCCTCCCCCCCCGGCTACAGCGAGCCTGACTGTCAGTTGGGTCGCCCCTTCAGCGCGCGCTGACGGCGCTGGTCTGTCGCTGTCTGAAATAGCCGGTTACCGTATTTACTATGGCTCATCGCAGGGTAACTACGCCAACACCATAGCGATTAACAACAGCAGCGCAACGCAGCGCACACTGACGAATCTGGCCACCGGCAGAACCTACTATATTGTGATGACAACGGTCGACACCGCAGGAAGGGAAAGCGCCTACTCACAGGTTTATACTGCAAGCCTCTAGCCCCCGGTTTCTCACCATGCTTGTTCACGGCCCGCGCACCGCAAGCTGCGCGGGCCGTGACACTTCTGTGAAAGTTGGTGTCTAATATAGCGGTAAAGGAAATCTGCGAGCACAGCCATGCCCAAACCGGTGACATCCAAACGAAAAATTCTTGTTGTTGAAGACGACCGGGACATCGCCCACCTGCTGGAAATTCATCTGGCGGACATGGGCTATCACATTACCCTCACCGGCGATGGCGAAGCCGGCCTGCAACTG
>JALWPK010000046.1 GCA_026995045.1 Gammaproteobacteria bacterium
ACGCGCTTATGAAAGCAGGCAACAGCCTTTCGGAAATTGCCAGTATCCTTGGACGGTCCAAGTCCACGATCAGTCGTGAAGTCCGGCGCAACAAGGGATTGCGAGGCTACCGTCCGAAACAGGCACACCGGCTGGCGTTGGAGCGCCGCCGGGCGAAGTACACGAAGCAAATCCCGGACCAGATCTGGCAATGGGTTGAGCGCCTTCTGCGTGAGGACTGGAGCCCTGAGCAGATCAGCCGCTGGCTGGCGGGCGAGAAGCGACTCCATGTCAGTCATGAGTGGATCTACCAGTACGTCCTTCGGAACAAGCGCGCTGGTGGAGACTTGTACACGCATTTGCGCTGCCAGAAGTCCCGAAGGAAGCGCTATGGCGCCTATGACCGCCAAGGCAGGATCCCGAACCAGAAGTCGATCGAGGAGCGTCCTGCCATCGTAGAACGTCGCAGCCGCATCGGTGACTGGGAGCTGGACACGATCATCGGCAAGGGTCACTCTGGCGTTCTGGTCTCGCTGGTGGAGAGGAAGTCCCGGCTGACCCTGCTGGCGAAGGTGTCCGACAAGACGGCTCAGTCCGTACGCCAGGCGATTCTTGATCTGCTGGGCCCGATGGAGGATCGGGTCCATACACTGACAGCGGACAATGGGAAGGAATTCGCGCATCATGAGGCCATTGCCCAGGGCCTCTCGGCCGAGTTCTACTTTGCTCACCCCTATGCCTCCTGGGAACGGGGATTGAATGAGAACACGAATGGTCTGGTGCGGCAGTACTTCCCCAAGGACCGAGACTTCTCCAACATCACCGATGAAGAGGTGCAAATGGTTATGGACAAACTGAACAACCGTCCCAGAAAATGTCTTGGCATGAAAACGCCCAATCAAGTATTTTTCTTTCGGGATCAACCCGCCCGTTGCACTAGCGAGTTGAATCCGCGTATTATTGGCTGCCCGCCACCCAGCGACATTGCTTTTTACTAACAAGTGCATAATAGTCTGAACAGTGATAGACTATTCGTATGGCTAAGAAAACTGACCTTCGCAGACTTACCCATCAAGAACTCACCCAGTTTAGGCGCCAAGCGGTGGCTCGGGTACAGGATGGAGTGCCCATCATGGATGTGGTGCATAGCATGGGCATTTCCCGCACGGCGCTGTTCGGCTGGCTTGCTCTGTATCGTTCCGGCGGCTGGGATGCGCTGGACGCCGGGAAACGGGGTGGGCGTAAGCCTAAGCTCGATGCCAAGGCCATCGAATGGCTTTACCGCACGCTTACCAACGACCAACCCACCCAGTGGAAATTTCCCTTTGCCCTGTGGACCCTCAAGCTGGTTGCCAAGGTCATCCATCAGGAGTTTGGCATTCAGCTCAGTCGTTGGAGTATTTCGCGGCTGCTTCGTCAGTTGGGGTTGTCGCCCCAGCGTCCCTTGTTCCGAGCTTATCAACAAGATGATGATGCCGTGGCCCGGTGGAAAGCCGAGGTCTTTCCGGATATACAGCGTAAAGCGAAGCAGCGCGGCGGGGTCATTTACTTTCTGGATGAGTCTGCCGTTCGCTCCGATCATCACGCGGGTACCACTTGGGCACCCAAGGGGGAAACCCCCGTGGTCAAAACGACTGGAGGCCGGTTTTCACTCAATGTCATTGGCGCCATCAGTCCCCGGGGCGAGTTCCGTTTCATGACCTACGAGAAGTCCATGAACGCTGCGCGCTTCATCGAGTTTCTCAAGCGCCTGCTGCATGACGAGACACGTCCGGTCTTTCTCATCGTAGATGGTCATCCGGTTCATCGTAGCCGGGCAGTCAAGCGTTTTGTCGAAAGCACGGA
>JALWPK010000047.1 GCA_026995045.1 Gammaproteobacteria bacterium
GATTGCCGGTACAGCTTCGGATTCCGGCAACCGAGCTGGTGCAACAAACCGTGATTAGAAAAATATATCCTGCGCTGCAGGAAAAAACGCGTACTGCAACATTTGAAGCGTACTTTGCCGAGAATGACAGCGCAAATATGAATCGACTTTATCCCGGAATGGTCGTAGAAGCGGTCGTCATTTTATCGCAGCATGAACAGGCCTTGAGTATTCCTTTGCAGGCATTGCATAAAAGTAAACAGGGACAGGGGGTATTTGTGCTTCGTGAGGGAAAAGCGGAATGGCGGCGGGTACGTAGTGGGGGAATCGAAGCAGGTCAGGTTCTAATTCTCTCGGGATTGAGTCAGGGGGAGAAAATAATTATTACTCCCGATCTGCGTTTACAAAACGGCATGCCCGTTTCCCCGTCAACTAGCGGGCGGAATAATATATGAGCTGGGCCAGTTTCTCGATTAAATATCGCTACACGATTTTCGCTCTGTTGATCGGTATCATATTCATTGGTGTCGTGGCAAGATTTTCCCTGCCTGTGCGCCTGTTTCCCGATACCGATCCACCTGTGGTTACAGTGATGACATCGTATCCCGGTGTGGCTGCGCGGGATGTTAGCAAAAATCTGAGTAAGCCGCTGGAGGAAGAGTTTGCCAGTATTG
Organism: Gammaproteobacteria bacterium; assembly: GCA_026995045.1. Lineage (GTDB taxonomy): Bacteria > Pseudomonadota > Gammaproteobacteria > SZUA-229 > SZUA-229 > S139-92. The sequence continues at coordinate 654 of JALWPK010000047.1, forward strand.
ACGGGGTTGCGCGGGTAAGCTCCAGCAGTCAGACGGGGCTATCCGTTATCAAGGTTGAGTTTGACTATAACCGGCGCGTCGAGGAGGCGGCGGTTGATGTGCAGAATTCGGTTGCGCATATTCGTGATCGTCTGCCGGCATCTATACGCGAACCGCAGATAATGCAGTTTTCTTCTTCTGATAAACCGTTTATCACCATTGCCCTGAGTAGTGAGATGCAGTCACTAAAACAGATCCGTGAACAGGCGGATAATGAGATCCGTGATCGACTGCAACTTATTCCCGGGGTGGCGACTGTCGATATATTTGGAGCGCACCGGCGTCAACTGGAAGTGGCTGTGCATCGTGACAAATTGCGGGCGTTTAATATAACCATGAATCAGCTGAGTCAGGCGCTGGATGGCTGGAATCTGACGGAATCGGGCGGGCGGATTAATCTTGGATCGCAGGAGACGGTGGTTCGTTTTGATTCCCCGATAAAAAATGCATACGAAGCAGGGAGACTCGTCATTTATCGACATGCGGATGATATTGTGCGTTTATCTGATGTGGCATCAATAAGTGAAACGGAAAAAGAAGCGCGCTCAGCATATCGCTTTAATAATAAAGCGGCGATTGCAATTCAGGTGTTAAAAAGAAAAGAAGCCAATACGGTTGAAGTGGCCGGAAAAGTTCGTGATTTGCTGGATGAGATGAGGGAGCAATATCCGCAAATTAAATTTGATATCGCGGATGATGATTCCAGTTTTACCCGGCTGGTTATCAATAACATGACATCATCCATTATAATTGCGATTGGCCTGACTATTGGCGTAGTGTTTTTGTTTCTGGCGGATTTTCGTCAGGCAGTCATTATCGCTGTTTCCATTCCGGTTTCATTTTTAATGACGTTTTCGCTTATGTGGTTAGCGGGTATTGATCTCAATATGATTACCATGTCTGCGATTATTCTGTCGATTGGTTTATTGGTCGATGATAGTATTGTCGTGCTGGAGAATATTCATCGGCATCTTGAAATGCCGGCCAAACATTCTGCTCAGGCCGCTATTGATGGCACCGAAGAAATATTTCTTGCAGATCTTGCGGGAACGGTAACCACTCTATCAGTGTTAATCCCGTTAATGTTTCTGGGCGGTTTTGTCGGTAAACTGTTTTCAC
>JALWPK010000048.1 GCA_026995045.1 Gammaproteobacteria bacterium
GGGAAAAGAATATAGATATGGCAGAGCCTTATATGGCAGAGGTATTAAAAAATGACAGTATCATAAAATCTGAAAACAAAAGGTTTGAGTTCAGGAGGGCTGTCATTGAAAGATTTGATCAAGAGGGTGCCCTGGCAGCCTTGTCAGAGTCAATATCACACAGTGATCTCCCTCCCGAGAAGACTGTGCATAAGGAGGCAATTGAAATACTAAAGCAAGGGCTGACTGAAGATGAGCTTCGTGAAATGCTTGGCGCATCTGTTCCTCAGGCCGTGAAAGACTATTTATTTAGGGTTGATAGGATATCAAAAAATTTGCTTACATTTGACCAACGTAAAATGCTGCCGAGCCCTAAAGAGGTAATTAAAAATAAAAGCCTTGGCCTTATATTGTTCGGTGGCTTCAAGCGCAGAATTTACAAATATATTTGTGATGAAAAGTCAGATGTATATCAGGCTTGGTTAAAGGATGGAATTGATTCGATTTTAGATAAAGGGTACTTAGCTAACATTGTTGTAACAGCGCTTGCTGACTTAAGGATAGGTGCAGGCGCTTTGGCAGTGAGAGTCACTGCTTTTATAATGAATCAAGGCATAACTAATTTCTGTAACAAAAATAAGCCTCGACCTCTAATGGCGTTACGTAAAAAACCTAACTAGTATGTTGGCGTTATTCATGGATTGACTAGTTAATGAAAAATATCGTAATCGTTTTGGGCGGTGTGTGTTTTTTTGTGTCTATAGCGTTGTTCAGAGGAATATCCCTGGGACAGAATATAGATAAAATGTATTTGGTAGTGTCTGTGGCTCTATCATTATGTTTTGGCATGTGGGTGTATGTATTAAACAAGCGTAAATAGACGGCTTACATAAAGGGTTGCGATAAAAGCTAATACATAAAAGTGCTTCTTGCGGTATTTGTCTCACCGTGCTTCGTAGGTATTATGTAGAAGTGGAGGGAAAAGCCAAAATCGTAAACGCCTTTCTGGGTTAATAGGTGGTTTTTCCTCTGTCGCTTGCCGAAAATTTTCCGAACCCAGGGTCAAAATGCCAGGGATGGCATTTTGAGTTCAGTTCGCAGGGATGCGAATCTGAACGACCCGGAAGTGGAGTGAGGAACCGCCATCAAATTAAAATGGCTGTGCTGCCCGGTAAATTTTCGGGAACCCGCACGTTTTTTGTGCGGGCAAGCGAGTGAGGGCGGCCTTTTTTTGCCTTCTTTTTTGTGGCTGTTGACAAAAAAGAAGGTCGCCTGCAGGCGAAACCCAAGGCATCAACAAGCAAAATCACTTGTAACGGTACTACAATCTCCACAACTTGCTTCACGAGATTGCCGTGTCGCTATCGCTCCTCGCAATGGCGTAAAAATAAAACACACCCCGGAGCGAATATAAAACCCCTCACCACACCAAACTATAATTCGCCTGAAAAACAATCGCATTCAAATCCGGTGTTTCCTCACCAGCTGGAATGCCGCTGTTATCCACAGTTTGCGTAATCAGTTCAACCCGAAACCCGAGTTCGCTGTCGCTGCTCAACGGGTAGCCATATTTCAGGCCCAGCGTGATGGTGTCGGAAGGCGCAAGCCGGTAGTCGTTGCTGGCGTAATCCACCAGCACATTGCCGTTGGCGTCTACGTCGGTTCCCTGCACCAGGTGGTGGCGGTAGAAATCCGCCTCGGTCTGGGTGTAGTAGCGAATGTGCGGTTGCAGGTAGCTTGCCTGCATCTGGTAGCGGTAGCGCATGTCCAGCGTGTGCGAGTTGATACCCCAGTCATCCCAGTAATAACGGTATGAAAGATGCAGCACATCTTCACCGAAACTGTGTACGCCTTTGAAGAACAGGCTGTTGCGCCGGCGTTTGTCCGGCCGCTTTTCGTAAACATAGGGCAGGGCATTGGCGTTTATGTTGAGCAGGGCGGTGTTGTCCGGCAGGCCAGTGACGGGATCGACGACAGATAACAGTTTGTAAGGGTCGGTTTGGTAACCGTTTATCTGTGAGGTAGCAAGATTCAGCTGGATCAGGGTGTTTTGGTCGATGACCTGGGTAACGCCGAGCATCAATTCAGTGACATTTTTTTTGCCGTCCGGATTGGGTGGAATAATGCCGCCAGGCAGGGTTACCGGCGCAAGCATAGGGCTGAATGGAACAGGCGTGCCGCCACCTGTGCGAACGAAAAGCGATGCGCCGCCTTCATCCTCGCCTTCGCCGGAGTTGCGTTTTACGGTGTCGCTGTTATAGGCGATGCCGGCAGTCAGACTCGTGTTGCGGTGATTGAAATCGCGAGTCAGGTTGGCGTTGACGCCGGCGGACTGATAGTCGCTTTCACTGGACAGGCTGGCGCCCAGTGTGAGACGCGTGAGGCGATTCAGCGTTCTGTCCCATGCGGCGTTGATAGCATAGCGCAAGTCGCGGAAAGTGGTATCCAGCGGCGTGTCGCCAGCGGCAACCGTGTAGGTTCCGGAGCCAGACGGTGTGGTAAAGGTTTGCGCAACACTGCTGGCGTGTGCGCCATTGGGTGTGGCGCCTGTGAGAACGTCAACCACAAACTGCAAATCGATGCTGTTGTCATCATTGAGTTGTTTGCTGGCGTGAATGGCGGGCTCCAGCGCGGCGACGCGGCTGTCCGCCTCGGCGTAGATCAGCACGGCGGTATCAATATCCCAGCCTTCACTGCCGCTGGCATGGGCGCCAGCCTGTAGCAGCGCGCAGGTGGCGACGCCCATGCGGGCGCGAATAGGTTTGGGTTTCAGTTGCATCCGCAGCCGCCTCCACCTACGCCCTGGCCGCCTGCCGACGCCTCTTTGCTGAAATAAATATGCTCGTCATAGAAATTATCGAAGTAATCCGGTGTCAATTGCATTTCAGGCTTTGCCAATGTGCCGCGTTGCCACGGTTTGACGCCCCAGGCGCTGCACGATGACAGCAGCAGCAATAATGACAAGCTTGTTATCAGTGTTAATATCGATTTAATATGGCCGGCATTCATGATTCTGTTCCCACCTTGCATCATTAACGCCAAGCATAGTCAGGTTGTATTAAATTGTGCTTAATCTTGTCCATAGCTGACGAGCGGTTAGATTCCCGGCAAACACGGCGGTCGCTGATATGAAAATATTACTTATCGAAGATGACCATCTGCTTGGAGAAGGCATGCGCACTGGACTGGAGCGGGAAAACTACACCGTCGAATGGGCGCACGACGGCGAGATGGCTGCGCAACTTGTCTGTGACCCGGCGTTTGATGTGGTGATACTGGATCTGGGGCTGCCCAAAATCAGCGGGCTGGAAGTGCTGCGTCAGGCGCGCAAGCAAAAATGCAATGTGCCTGTACTGATTCTGACCGCGCAGGATGCGGTCGAGCAGCGCATCGAAGGCCTGGACGCCGGCGCCGATGACTACATGACCAAGCCATTCAGTTTCGAGGAAATGTGCGCGCGTTTGCGCGCATTGATACGCCGTTCCGTTGGCGCAGTGGATGAGTGTTTACGCTATCGCGATATTGTCATCAATGTTTCCACTCACCAGATCACCAAAAACGGTGAGCCGGTGGAATTGTCACAACGTGAATTCGCCTTGCTGCTGGAACTGGTTTCCAGCGCCGGCCGCGTGCTTTCCAAGACGCAACTGGAAGAACGTTTGTATGGATGGCTGGACGATGTCGGCAGCAACACCATCGAAGTGTATATTCATCATATTCGCAAAAAACTCGGCAGTGATATCATCCAGACAGTAAGAGGCGTGGGTTACAAGGCGGCGCATGACAACGCATAAAGACATATCCATACAGAAGCGGCTGCACAACCGTGTATTGCTGGTGTCGCTTTTGCTGGTATTTGTGTTTTTGCTGATTGCCTACAAAAACGTGCGGCATGAAACCGAAGAACTGTTTGACGCCCAGCTCGCACGCTCGGCGCGATTGATACTGAGTCTGGCGCAAGCGGAAATCAGGAGTGGCGCGCACACCATTCAACAGTTTCAGCAGTTTCTGGAAAGCAACCGGCTGCAGGCGAAGGAGCATGAGCACGAACAGGAGGGAGATGAGGCCGGCCGCTACGGACATTACTACGAGACCAAGCTGGCGTTTGTGGTAGCCAACAACGGCAAGGTGTTTTTGCATTCCTTCAATTCACCCGAGCAATTGTTGAAAGTGGATGCGCCCGGTTACAGCACACAAAATCTTGATGGTTACGACTGGCGTCTGTTTCGTCTGGACAATCAGGACGGCAGTCTGTTTTGCGTCACGGCGGAACGCATCGATGTGCGTAACGACCTGATTTACAAAATCAGTTCAGACCTGATCATGCTGTTTGTGTCGCTGTTGATTGTGCTGGCGCTGGTCATCTGGTTCGCCATCGGCAGCGGGTTGGCGCCCCTGCATTTGCTGGCGGAGCAAATCCAGCGGCGCAATGTCGACAACCTCCGTGAAGTGGATATAAAGAACGTGCCAACGGAAGTGCGCGCCATTGTCAAATCACTCAACCAGCTTTTCAGGCGCTTGTCTGAGGCGTTGACGCGCGAACGCCACATCACTTCCGACGCCGCGCATGAGTTGCGCACGCCGCTGGCCGCTGTCAAACTGCATGCCGAGCTGGCGCTGTCGGCCGCTGATGCGGAAGAAAAGGATCGCTCATTGCAATTCGTACTGGAAAGCGTCAACCGCTCCTCGCATCTGGTCAACCAGTTGCTGAGACTGGCCAGGCTGGAGCCGCAGGCCATCGCGCAGCAACACCGTCCGGTGAATCTGGCGCAACTGGTGAAAGAGCTGGCGCATGAGCATAGTGAGCAGGCGCAAGCCAAACAGATTGCACTGCAAACCGACATCACCGGCGATGGTTGCGCCATCAGCGGTGATGAAGATGCGCTGCGCCTGTTGCTGCGCAATTTGCTGGATAACGCCATCAGCTATACCCAACCGGGAGGGCGGGTTCGGGTCAGCCTGCATCTGCATCGGTCACAGGCCTGTCTGGTGGTGCAGGATAACGGGCCTGGCATTCCGCCGGAAAGCCGTGAGCGCATATTCGAACGATTTTATCGTGTCGAAAATCATGAAAAACCCGGCTGTGGCATCGGCATGGCCATTGTCGCCCGTGTGGTTGAGCTGCACCACGCCAGTATTGAGCTTTCCGACCCGCCCGATGGCAGTGGTCTGGTGGTGACCGTTTGTTTTCCCGTTTTGCTTGATCTGGATTAACCTGATTTTAAGATAGCCGGGTTATTCTACGCCGCATTATTGGACAGCTTCGACGACAACCACACGGGTGGCGTTTATGAAAGTATTGCTGGTAGAAGACGATGAACTGCTGGGCGAGGGCCTGCAACGCGCGCTGGTCAGGGAAAAACTGGATGTAAACTGGCTGCGCGATGGCGAAGCCGCCAGCGCCGACATCTGTAACCCGGTATACGACACCGTGATACTCGATCTTGGATTGCCCAGGGTGAGCGGCATCGAAGTGCTGCGTCACGCGCGTGAAAACGGTTGCGATGTGCCGGTGCTGATTCTGTCGGCGCAGAATGAAACCGATGAGCGCGTGCGCGCGCTGGACTCGGGCGCCGATGATTATATGACCAAGCCGTTCGAGCTATCCGAGCTGATGGCGCGGCTGCGCGCCCTGTTCCGTCGCTCCCGCGGCAAGAGCGACGAAGTGGTTCGCTACGGTGATATCGAAATCAACCTCAGCTCGCAGATCGCCAGCAAGAATAGCAATTATGTCGAGCTGTCACGACGTGAATATGTGCTGCTGCTGGAGCTGCTGACCAACGTTGGCCGTATTCTCACCAAGAAGCAGCTGGAAGAAAAAATCTATGGCGATGCCGGCGATATTGGCAGCAATACCATCGAGGTGTATATCCACCATCTGCGCAAAAAATTCGGCAACGACACCATCACCACGGTCAGAGGCATGGGTTATCTGGCGCCAGAGCTGGATTGACGGCCGCTTTTTTCCGTTATTCCGGGGCAGCTGACGCGGTGCTTGAACAAGTCTCGCCATATCCTTGTTTTTGATGATAAAACCAGTTAATTGGCGCTGAAAATACCAAACCAATTCAGTAGCTTAGCGCCAGAAATCCTACCTTCCGTCGGCTCATGCCAGCAAACCTGGCGGCATGGTCTTTAATCATTATTGAACGAGTTATTTGTGAATGCGCTGTAGCCCGGCGCTGGCTCGCTTTCCTCCCTGAGCGAGCTACTTGGGGCCGGTTTCCCCAATCCGGCTCCTGCTATTTGCCCGGCCTTTTGGCCGGGCATTTTTTTCAACAGCCTGTCAATTAATGGGGGGCGGCGCTTATTGTTTGAGATCAGGGTCGATCAGCGATTCGTGCAGCGGCAGCGCATCGCGATCATGGGCAATGCGGCGGTAGGCGGCCTGGCTGCCGGTGTCACTCCACAATTCCAGCGACTGAATCGGTTGCAGCACCGGGGTGTTGAAGCCGCGAATGGTTTGCAGAATGTCCATCATGCTGACAAAGGCTTCGCACAGCTGCTGATACAGCTCGGCGGAAGCGTGTTGCAGTGAGTTGCTCAGGTAATAGTAGGCGGATTGCCCCATGTCGACGTAGTAGCTGACGCGCACATTGCGGCGGCGCGCGCGTTTGGGGTAAAGCCCGGAGAGAATCAGGCACTGGTCGCCGATGTCGCGCAGCTTGTCGTCGCGCTGCGCCCCGGCCAGATCGACCGCGCGCAGGTATTCCAGCGCCATAATGGCCTGTTCCAGCGAGCCTTGCCGGGTGTGGCGCATTAGCATGAACACGAGGTAGCTTTCGATATCCTCGGGCAGCGTCATGCCGTATTCTTTTTCGGCTTCGCGCACCAGCTCAAGCCATTGCGCGGTGTCGGTGGGTTCCAGTAGTAACGATTGAGTCATAACGACCCCCATTTCCGGTAAGCCTGAATGTTTTGTTACATTTCTGGTTGAGCCTCTACTGTATAAGACGGCCCAAAACACGCAGTCTTTAATCCGCCCTTTCCCATTTTATAGCGGTTATCCGGGCATGAATCCAGCCCGGCTGTCGTGAAGGCCATCTTGCGGTATACTTGCGCGTCATTTTATGACGTGATTTTTTAATGCCTTACGACGTTTCCACATTCCAGGGTCTGATTTTTGCCGTACAGGACTACTGGCAAAAACAGGGCTGCGCCATTTTGCAGCCGCTCGACCTTGAAGTCGGCGCCGGCACCTTCCACCCGGCCACCTTTCTGCGCGCCATCGGCCCCGAGCCCTGGCGCGCCGCCTATGTGCAGCCCTGCCGCCGTCCCACCGACGGCCGCTATGGCGAAAACCCCAACCGGCTGCAGCATTATTACCAGTTTCAGGTGGTGCTCAAGCCCTCGCCGGACGACATTCAGGAGCTGTATCTGGGCTCG
>JALWPK010000049.1 GCA_026995045.1 Gammaproteobacteria bacterium
GGCTTGCCAAGAAAAGGTTTGATATTTTTACCGGGAATGCGCTGGCTGCCGCCTCGCGCCGGTATGATGGCTACGTTCAAAACTTCTCCCGTTTGCTGCTCTGGATGACTGCTTCGGCAATAACGGCTGGCGCGCGCATGTGTAATTGCATCTCGGCGCGTGGCGCAGCTTGTGGGACGCCGTCCAGCGTATCCAGCCATTTTATCGCATTGTCGGTGGCGGATTGATAGTCATCGATGAAAAATACGCCACTTTTTTGCTGCATCATGCGCAAGGCATCGTTGCGCAACCCCGGCTGGATGCTGAGCACCGGCTTGCCTGTCAGCCATGCTTCGTACAGCAGGGTGGAAGCCATGCCCGCCACGCCGGCAGCCTGAGGCAGCAGGTCGCGCGCGCGGACATTCTGGATAATGCCGCCGAGGCCTTGCTTGTCCAGGGTCGACCAGTAATCGCGCAATTCGGCGATGTCCTGTCGCGGGTGCGGTAGAACCGCAATGTAACAGGGCGCCGCGCATTGTGATGCGGCGCTGTACAGCACCCGCAGGGCGTCGTATTCGGTATAGCCGCGATAGTCAGGATTGGCGGCGAGTGATCGGCCCTGGTCATGGCTGACCGGCTCTGCAACAAACAGTATCAGATGTTTGTTGTCAGTCGGGACGGCAACCGGCTGTTGTGACGCCTGCTGGTACGCATCCATCACTTCTGCGAATGCCGGTTGCCCGGTTACCTGAATGCAACGGGCGGGAACACCCTGTTGCGCTGCTTGTTGCGCGGCATAGTCGTCAGGCGTCATATAGCAGTAGGGAATAAACAACGTTTCCCCATCCAGCTCCATGCGTTGACGATACCCGTTCCAGTAGTCGAGCACATGCAGGGTGGGAATGCCCAGCGAGTGCGCTGCGCGCGCCACCCGGAGCGGTTGTGTATCATGCACATTCACCGAAAAAAGCAGGGCGCGGATGCGCCTGTCTTGCAGAAAGCGAATGATGGCTTCCGTGTCTTCCGGCAGGGTGGAATAATACGGCGTTAATGCGGCATCGTTGAGTTCGGAAAAAAAACCGCGTTCAACAATACTTATTTTTTGCTGACGGCGCAGCAGTGCATGGCAAACCGGCTGTAGTGCGCGAACACTGCCCACTTCGCTGGCGCTGACAAGTATGGTCATGGCCGGCTTTTTGTCAAAATGGTTTCGAGCAGCCCCTGGCTTTGCGCCGCCGTATGCAGATTGCTCAGCGGCTGGCGTTGTTGCTGATGGGCGTCTATCAGGTCTTGCAGCGCGCGGTCGAAGGCGTGATCAAAACCAGGTTCGCCCAGCTCAGCCGGTTGGCTGTCCTGTAGCCGGTAGAATCCGGGAAACAGCTCATGTTCAATGCGGGTTTCAATCCTGACAGTCATGCCGCCGTGCAGTATCGACAAGCGTGCGGTTTCACAGGTCACGATAAAATCAATGTTGTGATAATCCGCATCAATCCCGCTGATATGGACAAGCGCGCCACCTTGCAGCGGCAGAACACAGTCAGGGTTGTCAAGCTTTTTGCCCTGCTCGACCCACAGTGGCTCGCCGACAGACTGCTCAAAAACAAAATACAGCATGTCCAGCATGTGTGAACCATTGGCGCCGAGGCCGCGTGAATAGTGAATGTCCACAGCCAGTGGCTTGCCATATCGGTTGTCGGTGACAAGCTTTTTTAATTGCTGATAACTGCCTGTGTAACGGCGTTGATAATTGACCAGCACGGTGCTGTTTTGTTGCAATTGCAGTAATGCCTGCAGCTCATCCAGACT
>JALWPK010000050.1 GCA_026995045.1 Gammaproteobacteria bacterium
CTTCCTGTTTTTAGTTATTCTTTTTTATCCTTTATCGCCTTATCCTGTCACCGGGATTTTTTGTCTTTTTTGGCTTTGGCTTTTTTGAGCTTGTCCTTCAGTTTTTTCTTGTCTTTTTTTGACTTGGACTTGTCTTTCTTTGACTTGGCCTTGTCTTTTGTGCTTTTCTTGGCCTTCTTGAGCTTGTCCTTTTTGCTCTTTTTGTCTTTCTTCAGTTTGTCTTTCTTGCTGGCCGCCTTGCTTTTTGCCTTGTTGGCGGTTTTCTTGCCAAACGCGCTTTTTGTTGCGCCCTTGCCTGCCTTTGCGCGGCAATGACCGGATACCTTGACGCCATCGCTCCGCTTGTAGCCATTCACCCAGGAGCAGTTGGCTGCTGATGAGCAGGAGGACTTTGACTTGCCCTTGCAGCTCGCCGCCTGCGCCTGCATGCCGAATGTCATTGCAAAAATCGCAGCGATAACGATCGCCGGCGCCCGGAATAATATCGATTGCATACGCATCATTCTTGTCTCCTCAGTCTGAATTCGCTGGCGCATAATAATGCACGCTGACCGGGATACGCAGCCTGAAAGGAAAAATATTTGTTAACTTTGGGATCAGTAAGGCCGTTTACGGATACCCAAACGATACAGGACAACCGACACGCTGAGTTCAAACACAATGAATACACCAACCAGCGCCAGCACGCTGATGATGTCCAGGTTAAATGTACGCCGCAACACCAGCGCAGGCAAAAGCGATTCCGGTATCTGATCCAGCAGGGGCGCCATGCTGCTGGGCGCCAGCCGCAACCGGCGCTTGCTAAAGCTGGCCAGGATGTCGCCGCTCATGGCGAGCGCGCCCACAGCCGCGCCTGTGGCGGCGGGCAAGCCCATCAACCACGCCGTAACCGCTGTCGTCACAACCGAACCAATCACACCACGCCAGGTTTTGGAGTCGCCCAGCAAGCGCTGACCGTCAATAAACAACTTGCCGCCGTCCAGCGGCGCGTCAAAACGCGCATGCAACACATCCCGCAGAATGATCGGCGCGCCGTTGGCGACAATAATCAGTAAAAAAAGCTGAAGCAGGCCTGATGAAAGAAACTCAGGGTGCATGCTGCATCACGGGTTAAAGTAAATTACGATAGCAGCGCCGATCAGAATCATCATACCGCCAATCAACACACTCGGCGTCACATGCATGTGGCGAAAAAACACCCAGGCAAAAATAACGACAAATACCGGGTAGGTCATTTCTATCAGACTGGCCAGTGTGGCGTTGCGGCCATTGATTGCCAGATAAACCATCACCTCACCAAACAGACCGATCAAACCCAGACCGAGAATCATCCATTGCTCACTGGAGGGAAGCATCCTGACCGTTTCGATATCCCGACTGACAGTTTTCATAAACCAGGGCATGGCCAGCAATACCGGAATCATGCTCAGCACTATCACGCTGTATAGTGAAATCCGCTTCAGCGCCATATCGACCAACGGGTAATAGATTCCCCAGGTGATGGCTGCGGCCAGCGCAGCAATGTACCACGGAAGTTGCATGACTATTCCTCCAACTGGTAGCCGTGTTGTTCGATGATGTCGCGCGCGCTGTCGCCATAACGTTTCACCCATTGCATTAGCACAGGCTTGCTGATGCGAACGCCACTGGCTAACTGCTTGCGCAAACGCGCAAGCCCGTCATTTGATATGCGGTTATCACGCAACACTCCCGGCGCAGGTTTTTTCTCGTTCATAATTACAACTTTACCCTGTTATCCGCTTACTCGTCACGGTATATTAGCGATATGCTAAAAACCTATCTTGTTGGCGGCGCGGTGCGCGATGAATTGCTTGGCTACCCGTTCAGTGAGCGCGACTGGGTGGTGGTCGGCGCCACTGTCGATGACATGCTGGACGCCGGTTACCAGCAGGTGGGCAAGGATTTCCCGGTCTTTTTACACCCCGAAACCAAAGAAGAATATGCTCTGGCGCGCACCGAGCGCAAAACGGCGCCGGGCTACAGGGGCTTTGAAGTCCACGCCTCGCCCGATGTGACCCTGGAACAGGATCTGGAGCGCCGCGATCTCACCATCAACGCCATGGCGAAGGACGGGGCGGGCAAACTCATCGACCCGTTCAATGGCCAGCGCGATCTGGCCGACAAAATCCTGCGTCACGTTTCGCCCGCATTCACCGAAGACCCGGTGCGCATTCTGCGCGTGGCGCGTTTTCATGCGCGTTATGCGCACCTCGGTTTTACGGTTGCCGATGAAACCCTGACGTTGATGCGGCAAATGGTCGAAGCCGGCGAAGTCGATGCGCTGGTGCCCGAACGTGTCTGGCAGGAAATGCAGAAAGCGCTCGGCGAACGCACCCCGACCGCCTTTGTTGAAACCCTGCGCCAGTGTGGCGCGCTGCAACACATCCTGCCGGAACTGGATTGCCTGTGGGGCGTGCCACAACCGGAGCAATGGCACCCGGAAATTGACACCGGCATCCACACCCTGATGGTGCTGCAGCAGGCATGCAAGCTCAGCGGCGACCCACAGGTGCGCTTCGCCGCCCTGCTGCACGATATAGGCAAGGGCGCGACGCCAAAGGAAGAATGGCCCAAACATATCGGACACGAAGCGCGCGGCGCAGACATGATGCCGGCATTATGCCAACGCCTGCGCGTTCCCAACGACTACCGCGACCTGGCAGAGCGCGTGGCGCGCTTTCACCTGCACTATCACCGCGCGCTGGAACTGAAACCGGCCACCACCGTAAAAACGCTGGAACAGCTCGACGCCTTTCGCAAACCGGAACGCTTTGAACAGTTTTTACTGGCGTGTGAAGCCGACGCCCGCGGCCGCCCCGGCTATGAAGACCGCGAGTTTCCGCAAGGTGATTATTTCCGCGCCTGCTTTGACGCGGCAGGCAAGGTCGATGTGTGCAGCCTGCTGAAACAGGGATTCAAAAACCATGCGCTGGCGGACAAGATACGCGAGGAGCGCGTGCGGCTGGTGGCGGAAGTGAAAAATAACGCCGATATTTCCGCAAAAGTACATAATTAGTTTCACCACATAGACACAAAGACACAGAGGATTTCTTTATTTATGGTGGGAGCGGCTTCAGCCGCGAACACACGATTTCTGCAAGCACTACATTTGTGGGAAGCACTGTTCGCGGCTAAAGCCGACCCTGTCATAAAAAAAGAAAATCCTCCGTGCCTTTGTGTCTCTGTGGTGAAATCATTTGCGTTTATTTGCGCACATTCGCGGAAAAATATTTCCCTTCAATATTCACCAGCACATTGCACAAGCCGGTTTTGGCCAGCAGCCATGCGACAACGACCCCTGTACTGTTCGCCACCATATCCTGCCATTCGGAATAACGCTGCGGGTCGAAGCTTTGTATGTATTCAAGCCCCACTCCCATCACAATGAACCCGGCGGCATACATCAACTGCTGTCTGCCGCGATGATACAGTTGCACAAACCAGAACATCACCGTGAAATAGGCCAGCAGGTGGTACAGCTTGTCCTGCCACTCAAAACCGATATCCGGCATCGGTGGCGCTGACGCGACTGACAGATAAACAATCAGCGCAACAATGCCGTAGCCAATCGCCAGCCAGAGTGGTTTGTAATGCAGTTCCGGATTCATCACAGCCTATAAAAACAGGGCGAACAGCATCGCGCCGAGCAACAGCCGGTAAATCACAAACGGCAGCATGCCGATGCGATCCAGCAGTTTCAGGAAAAAGTGGATGCAGGCATAGGCGCTGACAGCGGACACAGCCGCGCCGATGAGCAGATCATTGGCGTCGCCCAGACTGGCGACCTTGAGATAGCCCAGGGTTTCCAGCCCGCCCGCCAGCACAATCACCGGAATCGAAAGCAAAAAGGAAAAACGCGCTGATGCGGTGCGGTTCAGGCCAAGCAACAGCGCAGCGGTAATGGTGATGCCGGACCGCGACGTGCCGGGAATCAGCGCAATCGCCTGCGCCGCGCCAATCAGCAGGGCCAGTTTCCAGTCAACAGTGTATTCATCTTTTGGCGTATGCTGTTTTCTGTCCGCCAGCCACAGCAGCAATCCGAACACGATTGTGGTGGTGGCGATAACCAGCGGCGAGCGCAGATTGACTTCGATGAAATCCTTGAATAGCAAACCGGCAATGCCGACTGGTATGGTGCCAATCAACACCGCCCAGGCAAGCCGGGCGTCGGGTGTGAGCTTGCCGCCGAGCGAGCCAAACCATTCGACAAACATGCGTGAAATTTCCTTGCGGAAATACAATACCACCGCGGTCAGCGTGCCGGCGTGCACGGCAACATCAAACGCCAGCCCCTGATCGCGCCAGCCGGTCAGCACCGGAACCAGTATCAAGTGCGCCGAGCTGGAAATCGGTAAAAATTCGGTCAGCCCCTGCACCAGCGCAAGCACAATAATCTGAATAATGTCCACGTGTTTTCCTGTCAGGTTTAAAGCAGCTTCATAATCATAGCTTGCCGCGCAAATCATGCATCAAAAATCCGAGCAACGGCGCATCCACCTGTTTGCTCAGCGCCATTACCTTGAAACGCTCACCCATTTCCGAGGGCAATGTCAGCGTTTTGATTTGCTGTGACAAGGTTATTTGTTGTTTCGGATCATCGGTGACCGCTTCCGCATGCAGGTCGGCCAGGCCGCAGGCCATCAGAAAAGCCGCCTGCGAGGTAAAGCCGCGCACCTCAAAACCACAATCAACCGCTGCATAGGCCACATCGGTAAAATCCACGTAGGCGGTGATATCCTGCAAGCCGGGATACCAGAACGGATCCGGGTGCGCGCGGTGATGGTAATGACACATCAATGTGCCCTGCGCGCGTTCCGGGTGATAATACTCACGCGCGGTGTAGCCATAATCAATCAGCAGCACGACGCCAGTGTCGAGCGCATCATAAAGACTGGCGAGCCAGGGTTTGATATGCAGGTTCACCTCGGAGTGATAGTTATCCGGCAGCGCAGTCTCAAGACGCTGCTCGATGTTTTCCACCGCCTGCTGCAATTCGCCACTGGCTTCGCGGTAATCCGAAAACAGGCCGCCGTTTTCCACACCAATAACCATTTGTTCGACCTTGCCCTCGCGTGTGCGAAAACATTCCACCGGCATTGCATCCAGCACTTCATTGGCCAGCACCACGGCATTGAACGGCTCCGGCGGCATTTCATCCAGCCAGATTATCCGGTCGAGCAAATGCCCGGCGCGCCCGGCCAGCGTTTGTTGTTGCCGCTGTTTCAGCTCGGCGCTGACTTCCAGAATGTAATACCGCTCCGGCAGGCTGTGCAGTTTTTCAAGATGCAACAAACAATCCGCCGCCATCACGCCCGAGCCGGCGCCAAACTCGATAATGCGCGGCTGATCCAGCTGCGGCATGATCGCCGCCACCTGATTGGCCAGACACTGCGAAAACAACGGTGAAATTTCAGGCGCGGTAACAAAATCTCCCTGCTCGCCAAACTTGCGCAAACCGGCGCTGTAATAACCCAGTCCCGGTTCATACATCGCGATGCGCATGTATTCACTGAAATCGATTGCTCCGCCATGTTGTTCGCAAGCCTGCGCGACGCGCTCGAGCACCGCTTCGCTTTGCCGCCGGGCGGCTTCACCCGGTTCGGGCAAGGTTTCCATTTGCGTTTTGGATGATGGCATAGGGAAAATGTGAGACTATACGCGCAGGCCGCAAGGCGATAATTGAATGACCGATCAAGGTGAAAATCAGGTGACAGATTGTAACAGCTTACAGGGTAAAACCGCACTGATAACCGGCGCGGCGCGCCGCATTGGCGCTGAAATTGCGAAAACCCTGCACGCCGCCGGGGCCAACGTGGTGATACATTGCCGCAATTCGCTGGCCGATGCCGAGCAGTTGCGCGACAGCCTGAACGCACAGCGCGCCAATTCCGCGCAGGTGTTGCAACTGAATCTGGATGAAACCGGCAAACTGGACAAACTCGCAGCAGACGCCGCAACTTTCTGGGGAGGACTGGATTGCCTGGTCAACAATGCTTCCAGTTTTTACCCAACGCCTGTCGGACAAATCACACTGGATGACTGGGACAATCTGTTCAACAGCAATCTGAAAGCGCCGCTGTTTCTGTCGCAGGCGGCGGCGCCGTCGCTGCGACAGTCCCAGGGCTGCATCATTAACATGGTGGACATACATGCGTCTCGCCCGATGCGCAAACACCCCGTGTATTGCGCCGCCAAGGCCGGGCTGGCGATGCTGACGCAATCGCTGGCGCGTGAACTGGGGCCGGAGGTGCGCGTCAACGGCATTGCGCCGGGCGCCATCATGTGGCCGGAAAACGATCTCGACGAAACCACCAAGCAGCACATTATCGAACGAACCGCGTTGCAGCGTCATGGTGAACCGGCTGACATCGCCAAAACCGTGCTGTTCCTGCTGCGCGACGCCGATTATATTACCGGCCAGATTATTCCGGTTGACGGCGGTCGCAGCCTGAATATGTGACGCCACCGTGAAACTCGGCCTGATCAGCGATGTGCACGCCTCACCTGCTGCATTGCAACAGGCATTGCAATGGTTCGAACAACAGCAGGCCGACAAAATACTTTGCGCCGGTGATATCGCCGGCTATTTCGATGCGCTCGACGAAACCGTTGCGCTGCTGCGGCAATATCAGTGCGAATGCATCATCGGCAATCATGACCAGCACTACCTGCAAACCCATGCAGAACTTGTTGACAGCGAGAGTTATCGTTTTCTGCAATCCCTGCCTGCGCGTTTGCAATTTGATTTTGAAGGACTTCGCATACTGATGGTGCATGCACACCCGCCACAGGAACTGCACGGCGGCATCAAGCTGCTGGATGAAAACGGCGAGCGCATCCCCGCCCAACTGGCTCTATGGCAACAACAACTGCAAGGGCTGGATGCGGATATTCTGGTTGCCGGCCACACTCATCAGGTTTTTGTCGAACAACTTGGCGAAGTGCTGGTAATCAATCCCGGCAGCGCGCCGTTCAATCACAGTTGCATGTTGTTGCAGCTGCCGCAGAAGCAGGTGAAAATCCATGCGCTGCAAGGCAAGGCCATTTTGCCGGCATGGAACTGGGGCATGTTTGTCAGGCAAATGTAATCAGGCCGGCATCTCGTTATCGATATAACCAAACTCCGCCTGCCACTCGCCCTTGCGGTAATCCAGTCTGAGCCAGTGCGGGATATAGCCTTCGGGTTTTTTGATGGGGAAATCGGTTAGCGGCGGTTTGCCGTCTTCGGCTGTTTCCGTGATGCCACAGGCCTTGGTCATCACCGGCCGGAAACCAATCGTCAGTTTGTCACCGACCTGCGCAACAAAGTCTGTACTGACAGCTTCGCGCACCAGCACGCGTTTGCGAATCATGCAGCTGAAATACAGTTCCATTTCCAGACACAGCGGCGCATCGCGTTGCTGCAGCTGCCGCTCGGCGCGTTTGCTGATATCGATGTGGATCGGGCGGTTCAGCATGGTGACTGTCTGTTTCATGCGACCACTCCGGTGCCGATGCAGGCTTCAGCCGAAAGACAGGGCGTTGCGCCATTGCAGTCACGCGTTACCAGCTCCGCAAAAGCTTCGCCGGCGCGGCGCGTATTCTCCTCACCCAGACGTTGGAACAGCAACTGCAACGGCGGCGCGGAAGAGGTAAACGTTTCCCAGTATTCGCTGGCCGAGGGCAGTTCGTGGCTTGCCATGATGCGCGTGACCTGCACATCGCGCAAACCGGCGCGCTGCATGGCGTCCTGCAATGATTCGTGTCCCAGCAGTCTGGCCCATACCGGCGTGCTGTCCGGCAATTCAAAATCCGGCGCCGTTATTTCAATCGCGCGCCGCAGATAATGCATCATCTGGAATTTTTCCATTTCACCCCAGCACACAACCGCCACCCGGCCACCGGGTTTGACCACGCGCTTTAATTCAGCGATGCCCTTGTCGATATCCGGGAAGAAAATAATGCCGACGATGGATGCAGCGACATCAAACTGATTCTCTTCCAGTTCCAGTGACTGGCCATCCATCACCGCGGTGCGAATCAACTTGAGATCGAACTCGTCGATGCGTTTTTGCAGTAACTCAATCATACCCGGCGCAAAGTCTGTCGCCAGCACATTGGCGCCGCGTCTCGCCGCGCCGAGCGCAAACACGCCGGTGCCAGTCGCCACATCCAGCACTTCTTCACCCAGTTGAATGTCAAGCTGCTCAAGCGCAGCTTCCGCCAGTTGCGATGTCATCGAGGTGAAAGACTGGTCGTAAACTTCCGCAATACTGCTCCAGCCTTCGGGTTGCTGGTCGGGGGCGAGTTGGCTCATCTTGTTTTTCCTTTGTTGTATTACCATTACTTTAACATTGGTATTGCCACAGAGCACACAGAGAACACGGAGGATTGTTTTTTAACGCAGAACCGCAGAGATTATTTTTTGATGGCGGGAGCGACTTCAGCCGGGAATCGCGCCATTCGCTAACGCTGAATTTGCTGAAATCACCTGTTCGCGGCTGAAGCCACTCCTACAAAAAATAAACCTTTGCGACCTCTGCGTCTTTGCGCCTCTGCGTTGGATGTTCAAATCCCTTCCGAGTGCTCTGCGCCCTCTGTGGCAAATACTGTTAGATAAACAGCGTCACATCAGCTTGCTGCGCTGTTGGCAGGAATGACGCCGCGCCCACCCATTCACTGACTTCCGGGATGAAGTCATCCGGGCTGTAATTGAACAAGTCTACTGTCATCTGGCAGGCGACCATCTGCACCTCGGCTTCGAGGCACAATGAACGCAGCTCTTCAATGGAGGCAACGCCCTTGTTGCTGACGGTTTTTTTCATCAGCGCGGTGGCGACTTTTTCAAAACCCGGCACGCCCGCCATCAGCGCATTGGGCATGTTCCAGTTAATGTTTTGCAGCCACTGCGGGCCGAACGGCATTTTCATCGGCATCGCCGGGTTGCCCAGCGGGCTGACTTCCAGTTGCAGGTCTTTTTTCAGCAACTCCAGGCCGTAGAAAGTGAAAAACAGCGACACATCCCAGCCCAGCGCGGCGGCGGTGGAAGCCAGAATAAAGGGCGGGTAGGCCCAGTCCAGCGTACCCTTGGTGACCACGATGGCCATGCCGGGGGTATGCTCGGCTTCGCGTTTTTCCATCTGCTCACGGAATTTTTGCTCGAACCAGGCATCCGGGTTGCTGCTGATGCTGGCGGGTATGTCGGCAGCCGGGCTGCCGGCTTCGTTTACTGCTGTTAAATTGCTCATGATTGCTCTCCTGTTTTCTCAGACAGTCATCTAAATATTTAGTGACATGGCCTATACATTAGACTAGTCTTATACAAAGAACATCGGCGCTGGCCGAATATGACCCATTCCTCAATGGAATAAATAGGAGTGGTATAACACATTGTTTTCAAAACAGATGCCAGGAGTAAGGGATGGATGTAATGCAGAGCATGGCGGTATTTCGCCGGGTTGCCGAGGCCGGCAGCTTCTCTGCAGTGGCGCGCGAAACCGCGATGTCGCAGTCCTCGGTGAGCAAGCATGTGGCCGCGCTGGAAGAACGCCTCGGCGCCAAACTGCTCAATCGCAGCACCCGTCAACTCAACCTCACCGAAGCCGGTAGCGAGTATTACCATTACTGCGTGCGCATCCTCAACGCTTTTCAGGAGGCCGAGGCCAGCGTCGGCAAGGGCAAGATTCTGCCCACCGGCGCCCTGCGCATTTCTTCCACCACGCCGTTCGGCAAGGTCTTTGTGCTGCCCTGCCTCAATGATTTTTTGCAACAGTATCCCGACATCAGCGTCGACTACATCATGGAAGACCGGCAGATTGATTTACTCAAGGAAGGCATCGACCTGGCAGTTCGCGTCGGCCCGCTGGAAGACTCGTCATTGATTGCGCGCAAGATTGGCAGCGGCAAGCGCGTGGTGGTCGCCAGCCCGCAATATCTGCTGCAGCACGGTTTTCCCAAAACCCCCGCCGAGCTGCAAAAACACAACTGCCTGCTGTATTCCCAGCTGAAATCACCGAAAGAATGGTTTTTTCACAGCGCGCAATATGGCGATGAAACCGTACAGGTCGATGGCCGTCTGCGGGTGAGCAGCAATGAAGCCATGGTCGAAGCCGCGCTCAATGGCATCGGCATCGCCTGCCTGTGTGAATGGCATGTGCGTGATTACATCAAGCGCGGCAAGCTCACCGTGCTGCTGCAAAAATACCAGCTAACGCCCTATGACATTCATGTGGTGTATCCGGAGCGCAAGTTTGTGCCGCAAA
The DNA here is from genome assembly GCA_026995045.1 of Gammaproteobacteria bacterium. Taxonomy (GTDB): domain Bacteria; phylum Pseudomonadota; class Gammaproteobacteria; order SZUA-229; family SZUA-229; genus S139-92. The sequence continues at coordinate 10,263 of JALWPK010000050.1, forward strand.
AGGTCAAGTGCCTGATTGAGCATTTACGCAAGCATTTGCAACAGCTCAATGCATAAATACTCACGGCAGGAGCCGGTTAATCCATTTCACCAATGTGCGCGTTGTTTTACTGAACAGTTTCGGCGCATAGGCAGTGTTAACGGTGCGGCGATGAATTTGCGCCAGGGTGGGATAAGCGTGTATCGCCGCTGAGATGTTTGCAATTTTCGCCCCGGTCTGCATCGCCAGCACAATTTCGTGAATCAGTTCACCAGCGTGCTGCCCCAGTATGCTGGCGCCCAGCACCCTGCCCTTGTGCGTCACCAGTTTGCTGAAGCCGGTGGTTTCGCCTTCGGTCAGGGCGCGGTCGATATCACGAAAATCAAAACGCAGCACCTGCGGTGTGATGCCTTTTTCTTTCGCCTGTTGTTCGGTGAGTCCGACCCGCGCCAGTTCCGGATCGGTGTATGTCACCCAGGGCACAACACGGTAATCTGCTTTTTTCGGAAAACGGAATATCGCATTGCTTATTACAATACCGGCCTGGTATTCCGCCATGTGGGTAAACGGATACGGGCCGCATACATCGCCACAGGCGTAAATATGTTTTTGTGTTGTGCGCATGCGCTTGTCAACAGCAATACCCTTGCTGGTATAACTCACACCTGCGGCGTCCAGTCCCAGTTCGTCCACATTGGCGCTGCGCCCGACAGCGACCAGCAGTTGTTCAGCCTGTATGACGCCGCCATCACTGCAGGCGACGCTGCGCACATTATTCTCGATACTGACCTTTTCAGCTGCAACCGAGGTGAGGATGTTTATCCCTTCCGCCTGCAAGGCGGCTTGCAGCGCTGCCGCCACGTCGCTGTCTTCCTGCGGCAGCAGCTGCGGCTGTTTTTCGATAACCGTCACCTGGCTGCCCAGGCGCTGAAACGCCTGCGCCATTTCCAGCCCGATCGGTCCGCCGCCCAGCACAATCAGTCGCGGTGGCAAATCCGGCAGTGAAAACATGTCGATGTTGGTGAGATAACCCGCCTGCTCCAGACCCGGTATCGGCGGAACAAACGGCCGCGAGCCGGTGGCGATGACAAAACGCTTGCCGCGGATGCGTACGGCATTCACTTCGACCGTGTGGCCGTCGATGAACCGCGCTGCGCCAAACAGCACCTCACAGCCATAGTCACGAAAACGCTGCGGATCGTCATGTTGCTGAATATGCTCAACCACTTCACGGATGCGCGCATTGACCGCCACCATGTCAACGCGTGGTTCCGATACAGGCAAACCAACATCCCCGGCGCGGCGGATCTGCTGCGCGACTTTCGCGGTATGAATCAGGGTTTTGCTGGGAACGCAGCCATAATGCAGACAGTCGCCACCGAGTTTGTTTTCCTTTTCAATCAGGCAAACCTGCAAACCCAGTTGCGAAGCCACGCTAGCGACCACCAGTCCACCGGCGCCGCCACCGATAATGACCAGGTCATATTCACTCAAGACACATCATCCTGATGACGTATTTTTTTTACCAGGCGAGGCAGGAAAGCCACCGTTGCCAGCAATGCCAGTGCAATCATGCCCGTTTGAATCATGTTCTCACCGCCACTCGCCGCTTCGCGCCCGGCATAACCCAGCCAGGTATAAGCGAATGCGCCTGGCAGCATAAACAGCCAGGTTGCCCACAGGTATTGCAGAAACGGAATGCGCGTCAGCCCCAGCGCATAATTGAGCAGGTTAAACGGAAACAGCGGCACAAGTCGAACAAAGGCGACAAAACGCCAGCCTTCCTGTTCCACGCCCTGCATCAGTTGTTTGACCTTGTCGCCGGATTTTTTCACCACCCAGTCTGAAGCCAGATAACGCGCTATCAGAAACGCCATCACTGCGCCAAGCGTTGCGCCGGTCAGGTTATACAGCGTTCCCCATAGCGGGCCAAACAATACACCGCCCGCCAGCGTGATAACCGAGCCAGGCAAAAACAACACTGTAGCCACAGCATAAATCAGCACGAACAGCATCGGCGCAAACACACCGGCATCATCAATCCATGCTTGCAACCTGTTCACATCAAACGCATCCCGGTACGCCACGGCAAACCCAATCGCCACAGCCAGCAACACCGCAAGCAATATTTTCAAACCGGCGCTATTCATTATTCACTTTTCACTATTCATCACCCTTGTTCCAGCTTCGCCGGTTAATCGCATAATCGCTGATCTTGCCCACAAAAGGCAGCCACAACATGCCCGGCAACCAGCTCACCTGTTTCGGCTCATGATATTTGTGAATACCGATTTGCATATTCTCGTGCCCGGCGCGCGGTTGCTCACGGTAGGTGCCAAACAATCGATCCCACCACGGCAGATTGAAGCCGAAATTGCTGTTGGCTTCATCATCTTCAACAGAATGATGCACACGATGCATATCAGGTGTGACAACAATCAAACGTAAAAATTTATCAATCACCGGATTCAATCGCACATTACTGTGATTGAACATGGCGGTGGCGTTAAGCAAAATCTCGAACACGATAACCGCCAGCAGCGGCGGCCCCAGCACGGCAATGGTGGCAAACTTGATTATCATTGAGAGCAAGATTTCAATCGGGTGAAAACGCGCGCCGGTGGTCACATCAAAATCCGGGTCGGCATGATGCACCCGGTGCAAGCGCCACAATGCCGGCACCGCATGCACCATCACATGCTGCAGGTAAATCACCATATCCATCAGCACAATGGATAGCAGTACTGCCAGTCCGAACGGTAGGCTGTAATAATTCAGCAAGCCCCAGCCCTGCTCGCTGGCAAACGCCGCCATGCCGACCGCCGCGGCGGGGAAAATCAGCCGCAGGATAACACTGTTGAGAAACACCAGCGCCAGATTATTCACCCAACGAACGGTTTTGGAAACGGTTAGCTCGCGCCGCGGCGCAATCACTTCCCACAACCCCATCAACGCCAGCATGCCAAAGAAAAAACCCGTGCGAATGGTTTTTTCATGCTGCGTGACAAACTCATTGATCAGCTGCGGGGTGATATCCATTGGCGGTTCCTGTGATGCGCAAGGCAGGGCGGCGGCTGGCATATTGTGCGCCTGTTCTGCTATGATTGTCTCTATAAATATTCAATTGATTACTTGAATAATATTCTAGACCTCACCAGCAATATGTCAACAAGCACATTAAAACACGACCTGTTCAGCCAACTGGCCCGCATCGGCAAGACGCTGAGCAACGCCAACCGGCTGGAAATACTGGAATTTCTCGCCCAGGGTGAGCGCAGTGTGGAGCAACTCAGCCAGCTTGTCGGACTCAGCGTGGCCAACACCTCCCAGCACCTGCAGCAGCTCCGCCACACCGGGCTGGTGCTTTGCCGCAAGCAGGGGCTGAAGGTGTTTTACCGGCTGAGCGGTGATGATGTGGTGGACTTGCTCGGCGCGGTGCGGCATTCCGCCGAACGCCATCTGGCCGAGGTGAATCAGCTGGTCGACACCTATCTCACAGTCATGGATGAACTCGAACCGCTGCCGCGAGAGGAACTGCTGGCGCGGGCGCGTGAAGGCCTGGTGACGGTCATTGATGTGCGACCACCCGAAGAATACGCCGCCGGCCATGTGCCCGGTGCAATCAATATCCCGCTCAACGAGCTGGAACAACGGCTGAATGAACTGGCGGCAAACCAGGAGATCGTCGCCTACTGCCGTGGCCCGCATTGCGTGCTGGCCTTTGATGCGGTGGCGCGCCTGCGCGTGCAGGGTTATCAGGCAAGACGCTTGCAGGACGGCTATCCGGAATGGAAAAGCGCAGGCTTGCCGGTGGAACAAGCCACGCCGGCAAGCTAAACTTCAGGGAAACCACCCCGCTGTTACAGCAACGCAACCCATAACAACAATAACAAACAGGTTTCTCACCATGCGAACTTTAACCCCCTCCTCCTTGCTCACGGTTACTGCCGTCTGTCTGGCCTCAACCGCTTTTGCCGACGGCTATAAAATTTCTGACGGCGACAAATACATCAAGCTTGGCGCGCGTATTCAGCTGCAATACAAAATGGATGATGATGGCGCCAGCACCAGCGATGATATTTTCTTCCGCCGCTTACGCGCCCGCATCGAAGGCAGCGCGCATAAAAGCTGGAAAGGCAAAATGGAATGGGAAATCGGCAAGGCCAAGGGTGACAATGAATTGTCCGTAAAAGAAAGCTGGATGCAATACAGCGTTTCCAAAACCTTCAAATTGCGAATCGGCAACTCCAGCTTTCCGTTCTCACGCGAATTCATGACACCGTTCGCCAAACAGCAGATGGTGGAGCGCACTTTCGTGGGCGACCTCAACTACGGCACGCCGGATAAAAACACGGGGCTGCACTTTTATGGCAACAATGCGGATAAAAGCATCACCTGGCGCGCTTCCAGCGTGATTGCGTTGATGGAACCGAATGATAAAAAACTGCGCTTCGGCGCGCCGGTCAACAAACCCGCCAATTACAACGAAGGTTTTATGATTGGCGGTCGCGTTGACTATCACCCACTGGGTTATCTGCCGTTTTCACAGGGCGACTTTTCCGGCAAAACCCGCGCCACCATCGGCGTCGCCGCCTACAGCTGGCGTAATGATAACGACAGCCTGGTAAATGCCGCTACAGGCGAAGCTGATATTGATGCGGTCACCGCGTTTGAAATCAGCGGCGCCTACCGCGGCGCAGGCATTTCCGTCGACTGGCAATACAACAGCTTTGACGCTGAAACAGTACAAGCCGGCGTGAGCAATGGCATCTACCGCAATGGCAAGACCACGCTGACCAATGCAGCCATCGAAGGCGGTTACATGATTGACGACAAAATTGAACTGGTCGCAGCCGTACAGGTGCAGGATGCCGACGGCTATGCCACACAATGGAAACGCACATCCATCGGCGCCAACTGGTTTATCAATAACATCGACACCAAGATTGCGTTGACATGGCGGCAGGGTAAAAACCTGGATGGGGTTGCAAACAAGGACAAGGACGAATTATTCCTGCAGGCGCAGTTTCGCATCTGAGCAAACATGATTGTTTAATGTAGGAACGCAGAGAACTTTTGTTTTACGCATGCTTTATGCAAATGCGCGACAATTAACGCAATGGAGTATGCTGTGTCATTTCGACCGCAGGGTGATTTGCACAGTGCGTGTTCGTGGCTGAAGCCACTCCTACAATAAACTCTGCGCATCTGAGTTAAAAAATCAATCTTTGCGGCTACCCAAACAGTTCGGCCAGTTTTTCGCCGGGCTCTTCAGCGCGCATGAAGGCTTCGCCGACCAGGAAGGCGTGCACCTGGTTGTCACGCATCCGTTTGACATCCGCCGGGGTGTGAATGCCGGACTCGGTGACCAAGATGCGGTCATCGGGAACCATGTCGAGCATGCCCAGCGTGGTGTCCAGGGTGGTGTCGAAGGTTCTGAGATTGCGGTTGTTGATGCCGATGAGGCGCGCATCAGTATTGAGCGCGCGTTGCATTTCCTCGCGGTCGTGCACTTCCATCAGCACATCCATGCCCAGTTTGTGCGCCTGCGCCAGCAGGCTTTGCAGGGTTTCGTCGTCCAGCGCGGCGACGATTAACAAAATACAATCGGCGTTGATGGCGCGGGCTTCCACCACCTGGTAAGGGTCGATGATGAAATCCTTGCGAATCACCGGCAACGCGCAGGCGGCGCGCGCCTGCTGCAAATATTCCTCGCTGCCCTGAAAATAATCCGCGTCGGTCAGCACTGACAGGCAGGCGGCGCCATGGCTGGCATAGCTTCTGGCGATGTCCGCAGGCGCAAAGTTTTCGCGCAGCAGGCCCTTGCTGGGCGAGGCCTTTTTGATTTCGGCAATCACTGCGGCATCGCCCTGCGCGATTTTGTTTTCAATGGCGGCTACAAATCCGCGCGGCGCATCGGCATCCTGCGCCTGTGCGGTCAATTCTTCCAGCGGCAATTTTGCTGAACGCCCGGCAATTTCTTCACGCTTGCGTTGCAGGATTTTTTGCAGGATGTCCGGGGCGGCGCTGCTCATGTCATGCGGCTCGGTACGATGTGGTTTTCACCACCAGTTGATTGAGTTTTTGCGCCGCCTCGCCGCTGGCGATGACAGAACCGGCCCGGTCGATGCCGGACTGCAGGCTGTCGGCCAGACCGGCGACATAAATGGCGGCGCCGGCATTGAGGCAGACAATATCTTTGGCCGGCCCCGGCTGGTTGTCGAACACGCCCTTGATGATGCGCAAACTGTCGCTGGCGTCTTCGGCGCGAATCGCGTCCAGCGAGGCGCGCTCAAAACCAAAGTCTTCCGGGCTGATGGTATAGCTGCTCACCTTGCCATCTTTTAATTCGGCGACAAAGGTCGGCGAGGCGATGCTGATTTCATCCATGCCGTCGTCGGCGTGCGCCACCATCACATGCTCGCTGCCGAGGCGTTGTAGCACTTCGGCCAGCGGCTCGACCCAGTCCTTGCTGAACACGCCCAGCACCTGATTGGGCGCGGACGCCGGGTTGGTCAGCGGCCCCAGCACATTGAAAATGGTGCGCACCCCCATTTCGCGGCGCGGGCCGATGGCGTGCTTCATCGCGCTGTGGTGCATCGGCGCAAACATGAAGCCGACGCCGATTTCATTGACGCATTCGGCGACCTGCTCAGGCGTCAGTTCCAGGTTCACCCCCGCCGCTTCCAGCACATCGGCGCTGCCGGATTTGCTGGAAATGGAGCGGTTGCCGTGCTTGGCGACGCGCCCGCCGGCGGCAGCCACCACGATGGCGCTGGCGGTGGAAATGTTGAAACTGCCGGAAGCATCGCCGCCGGTGCCGCAGGTATCGACCAGATTGTCACGCGTCACCTCGACTTTGGTCGCCAGTTCGCGCATCACGCCAGCAGCGGCGGCCACCTCGTCGACGGTTTCGCCCTTCATGCGAAGGCCAATCAGAAAACCGCCAACCTGCGCCGGTGTCGCCTCGCCGGTCATAATCAGACGCATGACATCCGTCATCTCATCTGCCGACAGGTTCTGTTTTTCGGTTACCGCCTTGATGGCTGTTTGCATGTCCATAGGTCACCTTCTGGTTTATAAGTTGGAACCACAAGCGAGTCTTTGCAGAGTGCGTTTTATATGCCACCGGGATTGCTTCGCTGCGCTCGCAATGACTGTTATTACCTGTTCAAAAAGTTTTTCAGTAAATCGTGGCCGTGCTCGGTCAGAATCGATTCCGGGTGGAACTGCACGCCTTCGATATCATACTCCTTATGTCGCACGCCCATGATTTCATCCAGGCTGCCGTCTGCGTTTTCGGTCCAGGCGGTTATCTCCAGACAGTCGGGCAGCGTTTCCTTTTCAATCACCAGCGAGTGGTAGCGCGTGGCGGTGTAGGGATTGCTCAAACCGCTGAACACATGCTCACCCTTGTGATGAATCTGCGAGGTTTTGCCGTGCATGATTTCACGCGCGTGCACAATGTTGCCGCCGAACACTTGGCCAATGCTCTGATGCCCCAGACACACGCCGAGTATCGGCAATTTACCGGCAAAGCGTTTAATCGCATCCATTGACACCCCCGCCTGATCCGGCGTGCATGGCCCCGGTGAAATCATGATGCGCTCGGGTTGCAGCGCGGCTATTTCCTCAACCGTGATTTCGTCGTTGCGATGCACCTGCACATCCGCGCCCAGCTCACCCAGGTATTGCACCAGGTTGTAGGTAAAGGAATCGTAATTGTCGATCATCAATAGCATTGGAAACCCTGGGTTTACCACAGAGACACAGAGGCGCGGAGATTATAGATTGCTGACTCGTCTGGAAATGCCATGCTTACATGCGCCTCATTAAAGTTAATCACAAACCTGCTTTCGGTCCACTGAGCCGCATAAATAAAAATCACCTCTGCGCCTCCGCGCCTCTGTGGTAAAAAAATCAACCCAACCCCGCCTCCGCCCTGGCCACTGCGCGGAAGATGGCGCGCGCCTTGTTCATGGTTTCGGCCCATTCGTTTTCGGGGATGGAATCATACACAATCCCGGCGCCGGCCTGTATCGACAGTTGCTGGTCTTTTATCACCGCGGTGCGAATGGCGATGGCGGTGTCCATGTTGCCGTTCCACGACAGATAACCGACCGCGCCGGAATAAATGCCGCGCTTGACCGGTTCGAGTTCGTTGATGATTTCCATGGCGCGGATTTTGGGCGCGCCGGAGACCGTGCCTGCCGGGAAGGTGGCGCGCAGCACATCCATCGCGCTCATGCCCGGCTTGAGTTTGCCGGTGACGTTGGAAACGATGTGCATGACATGCGAGTAACGCTCGACAATCATTTTGTCGGTGAGTTGCACGCTGCCGGTTTCACTGACACGGCCGGCGTCGTTGCGGCCCAGGTCGATTAACATCAGATGCTCGGCCAACTCCTTGGGGTCGGCCAGCAGTTCCTGTTCCAGCGCAAGGTCTTCGGCTTCATCCTTGCCACGCGGCCGGGTGCCGGCGATTGGCCGCACGGTGACGGTTCCGTCTTCCAGCCGTACCAGAATTTCCGGCGAAGAACCCACCACATGATGATCGCCCAAATCGAGATAATACATATAGGGTGACGGGTTGAGGCTGCGCAGCGCGCGGTACAGCTCCAGCGGCCTGGCATGGAACGGTATGGTGAGGCGTTGCGACAACACCACCTGCATGATATCGCCGTCGATGATGTATTCGCGCGCACGGCTGACCGCATCCTTGTAGCCCTGCTCGGTAAAACCGGAAACAAAATCGTTTTCATCGATTGCGTGCGGCGGATGCGTGGGCGTGGGCGGCGTTTTTTCACGCAGGGCGGTTTCGATTTGCTGCAGCCGGTGCTCGCCGTGTTGCAGGGCGTCGCTCTGGTTCGGATCAACCAGCACGATGATGTACAGCTTGCCCGACAAATTGTCGAACACCACCACTTCTTCCGACAACATCAACAGAATATCGGGCGTGGCCAGCGGGTCGGGTTTGTTTGCCGCTTCAATCTGTTTGCCCAACCGGGGTTCAATATAGGCGATGGTTTCGTAGCCGAAATAACCCACCAGTCCGCCGGTGAAGCGCGGCAGGCCTTCACGTTCGCAAACAGCAAACTTCGCCTGGTAATCGCTTATCCATTGCAGCGGGTCATCGGCGCGCAGCGTTTCGATGACCACATTGTTTTCACGGATGCTAATATCGTGACCGCTGATTTTGATTACTGTTTTGCACGGCAGGCCGATGATGGAATAGCGCCCCCATTTTTCACCGCCCTGCACCGATTCAAACAGATAACTGTAGGGCGCATTGGCGAGCTTGAGATAGGTGCTCAGCGGGGTGTCGAGATCGGCCAGCACCTCGCGCACCAGCGGGATGCGATTGCAGGAGCTGTTCTGGTTGGCCTCAAAAAATTGCCGGTTGGCCAGGGTTTGGTTAGCAGTATGGGCAGACATAAAATTTCCGGAACATGGCGAATCAAAAACAAACGGGCTGATAACGATGACTTACCATCGCCATGAATGACCGCTTGCCTTGTGTTGTTCCGAAAACATCATGTGGGGATATTAGACCAGTTATTGCACGGGGTTCAAGGCGAAATCAGTTCCACGCGACAATATCTTTCACTTCCGCCATGGAATCGACTACTGCGTCCGGATGATAATCGCGGATGTCCTCGCCGTGGTTGTAACCGTAGGACATGCAGATAATGGCGAAACCGGCGGCGCGCGCGGCTTTGACATCACTCATTGAATCGCCCAGCATCAGGGAGTTTTCCGGCGCGACACCCAGCTGCTGCGCCACCTGCAACAATGGCATCGGGTCGGGTTTTTTCTTTGCCACCATGTCGCCACAGAGCACAGTTTCGAAATAGCCGCGTATACCCAGGTCTTCGAGAATCGGCAGGGTGAAGTGGCTGGCCTTGTTGGTGACGCAGCCGATTTTGACGCCGGTGGTTTTCAGAAACTCCAGCGCCTCGGGCACGCCATCGTACAGGCAACTGCGTTTCGAGGTGTTTTCGCTGTACAGCTCGCGAAATACCGGCAGCGCCTTTTCATACAGCGCCGCGTCCGGCTCGCCGTTGAGGTCGTTAATCAATGCGCGCTTGACCAGCCGCTCGACGCCATTGCCCACCCAGTGGCGCACGCGCTCCTCGCCGCGCACCGGCATGCCGAGCTGTTTCAGCATTTCATCAACGCAATAAGCGAGATCAGGCACGCTGTCGACCAGGGTGCCGTCGACATCAATCAAAACCATTTCAGGACGTTGCAGCATGAGGATTCGCTTAAACAGGCGGGCTAGAAACAAACGGCGCAAACGGGCGAAAAAAACCCGCCCATCTGCGCCATTTCAGGCGTGCTCTTATACTTTTGCTTTGGCCAGCTCGTCGCGCATGGCGGCGACCACGGTTTCGTAGCGATGCGCGTCGCTGTCGCTGGCGGCGCCGAATATGGCGGAGCCGGCGACAAAGGTGTCGGCGCCGGCTTCGGCGATTTCGCGGATGTTGTCCACTTTCACGCCGCCGTCAATTTCGAGGCGGATGTCGAGACCGGAATCGTCGATAATCTTGCGCGCTTGGCGCAGCTTGTCCAGCGTCGCCGGAATGAATGACTGGCCGCCAAAACCGGGGTTGACGGACATCAGCAGCACCATGTCGACCTTGTCGAGCACATAGTCGAGGTAGCTCAGCGGCGTCGCCGGGTTGAACACCAGTCCGGATTTGCAGCCTTCGTTGCGAATCAGTTGCAGGCTGCGGTCGATGTGCTCGGAGGCTTCCGGGTGGAAGGTAATGTAGGTGGCGCCGGCCCTGGCGAAATCCGGAATAATTCGATCCACCGGCTTCACCATCAAATGCACGTCAATCGGCGCGGTGACGCCGTGATTACGCAGCGCTTCGCACACCAGCGGGCCGATGGTCAGATTGGGCACGTAATGGTTGTCCATCACGTCGAAATGCACGATGTCGGCGCCGGCTGCCAGCACGTTATCGACTTCTTCACCGAGTTTGGCGAAATCGGCGGACAGAATGGAAGGAGCAATCTGAAAATCAGCAGCCATGGTAATTCCTCGTAGTTGGGCGGCAGTGACGCCGTGGCGTCGCCTGCGCTTATCGTAAAAAGGCGCGCATTTTACCTCAAACCCCGAATTTTTGCCCATGCAGGCGCAAACGGCTATGATGCAGGCAGATTTCTGACAGGAGACACTACATGGCTTACGCTATCGCGCTTCACATTCTTTCCGCCGTGATCTGGGTCGGCGGCATGTTTTTCGCCTACATGGCGCTGCGCCCGGCGGCTGCAGAAACACTGGAGCCGCCACCGCGGCTGAAACTGTGGCTGGCCACGTTCAAACGCTTTTTCCTGTGGGTCTGGCTGGCGGTGATCACCCTGCTCGCTACCGGTTACTGGATGGTGTTCAGGGTTTTCGGCGGCTTCGACCAGGCCGGGCTGCACGTTGGCGTCATGCACATCGCCGGCATCATCATGGTGCTGATATACATGCATGTATTTTTTGCGCCTTACCGGCGTATGCGGCAGGCGGTCAATGCAGGCGATTTTCCCGCCGCAGGTAACAAATTGTCACAAATTCGCACCCTGGTGGGGGTGAACTTGTTGATTGGGCTGGGCGTCATAACTGTGGCCAGCGCAGGCAGGTATCTTGCCCTGTAGGGTGTCTGCTCAATTTGTAAACCATTGCAAGCGGATTGCTACCCGGGGCCATTTTCCTGTATCATTGCGCGCTAATATTTAAGCCTCGCTTGCATAATATGCAAGTGTATGATTATTAACGGATTTAATGACTGCATCAGCTGCACGCAGTCGGCAAATTCACAAAAAACTGGAGAGACACCATGAAACGTCAAGTTTTGACTGTATTGTCTGCAATCACTCTGGCCGCCGCCAGCCACGTTGCTGTTGCCGGCGACGCCGCCGCCGGTAAAGCCAAAGCCGCTACCTGCGCTGGTTGTCACGGCGCCAACGGCGTAAGCGCTGTTCCGACTTACCCGAACCTGGCGGGCCAGAAAGAAGCCTACCTCGTCAAGCAGCTGAAAGCCTTCAAGGACGGCAGCCGCAAGGATCCGACCATGAACGCCATGGCCAAGCCGCTGAGCGATGCTGACATGGCTAACCTTGCTGCTTACTTCGCGGGTCTGAAATAAGCCGGAAAGCATTCTTGCACGAGTTAAAAAGCCCTGTGGGTCATTCTGCCCGCGGGGCTTTTTTGTGCCTGCTGGTTTTGTTCAGCCAGTGCAGCGCGGCGGATTTTTTTCTTACCCGCAACCAGAGCCCCTTCACTCTGTTTCAGGGACAACCGCTGCCCCTGCCGGCGCAGACGGCAACGCAGAGCTGGAACATACAGCTTTCGCTGGACGTGGCGAACACGCTCAACGCGCCATCAACCGCCAGTCAGAGTCTGTATGTGGATTTTGAAAGCTATTACCTGAACGCCCGCATCACAAGGGCGCTGGCTCCCGGCTGGAGCGTGGCGCTGGACATCCCGCTGATTCATCGCGGCGGCGGCGTGTTCGACAACGCCATCGACAACTGGCACCGGGCATTTGGCCTGCCGCGCGCCGACCGTCCCAATGTCGCCAACGACCAGTTTGCGATTCGTTACACCAAGGATGGCAATACCGTCATCGACATCAACCAAACCACAACAGCTGCGGGCGATATCGCGCTGAATCTGGGCGTTCAGTTACAGGCTGACAGGCAACTGCAACTTGCCCTGTGGCTGGGCGCGGAGCTGCCCACCGGCGACAGCAACACCTTGTCCGGCAATGATCAGACCGATTTCAGCCTGACACTGGCGGTCGACATGCAGCCAGCCGAGGCTTGGCAATTTGACCTTAATCTGGGCCTGGTCAAGCCCGGCGGCAATTTGCTGGATGCTAACCCAACGCCGAATACGGTGCTCTACAGTTATCTGGCGGCAAGCTGGCGCGCGCTGGACTGGCTGCAACTCGGCGCGCAACTGGACGCGCATCAGTCGTACTACCGCGACCGCTCACTGGCGCTGATGGATCACGCCACCGTGCTGGTGTTCGGCGGCGCGATTGTTTTCAGTTCGTGCAGCAAGCTGCATATCGGCGTCAGCGAGGATATTGATGTGGGCGCTTCGCCCGACATCAGTCTGCTAATCAGCTGGCGGCAGCAAAGCTGCGACGCCCATTGATAGCGCGATAACTTACAGCGCCTGCTGCACGCTGCCGACGGAGAGCACCACCGGGCGCTGCCAGTTAATACTGTACGGCAGGTTTTGCGCCGCGTTCAGCGCGACGCGGTCTGACTCAAACCGACCATACAGCATAACGTGCTGGCCGCGGCTGTTGGTGTAGTAGGCGACTGGTTGTTTCAGGTAGTCGCCATAACGTTGCGCAATTTCAAACAACTGTTTCTTGTCGCTGACCGTCGCCACCTGAATGGTGTACTGGCTCGCTGGCAGTTTTGCAATCCAGCTGGCGTTGTGCAGTATGTTATCGCCGCCGAAATCCTCGCCCATCGATGCGGCGCTGAGGCGACCGTCCAGGCTTTGCGCCTGCTCGTCCAGTTGCTCAACCTTGATGTTGACGCTGACCAGTTTGTTATTCAGCCCTTCAACTTCATCGGTCAGTTTTTCATTCAGCGCCTGCAGCTCCTGTTTTACCTGCTGGCTGAAATCCCCCAGGGTGGCGTCAACTGCGCCAATCTGTGACTTGAAGCTTTGCGACTGCGCCACCACATCGCCGGACAAGGCCTGATTGGCGTTGTGCTGATACAGCATGAACCCAGCAAGCGCCAGCGCCAGCAACAGCAGCGCCGCACCGGTCATTCTGAAATGCCGGCGCTCGACGCCGCCCAGATCGAACAGGTTTTGCGCCACTTGCGTGATATTTTTTTGCATCGCGGCAATCAGCGAAGTGTGATGATCGCTCTCGCGTTGCAGCGCTTCAGTATGTTGTTGCAACTGGCGCACAGCCTGCGTCAACTCATCGCTTGTTTCATCCAGCGCGCTGATGGACGATTGCATATCGTCGGCTCGCTGTGACAAAGCATCCGTGGTTTGCTCCAGTTGCTGCGCGCGCTTGTCCAACGCCTCATCCACTTTTTGCAACTTGATGATGCGCGCCTTGCTGGTTTCGATTTCTTAATTTGCCGCATCGATGTTTTTGGCGAGAATCTCGTCCTGATGCTGCGAGGTATTGGCCAGTGAGTCGATTTCGGCAATCAGTTTCTGCTCCGCCAGCAGAATATTTTCCTGCACATCGCGAATGCTGAGTTGCAGTTTGGCGCTGGTGGCGTGGGAATCCTCCACCAGCTTGTCTACACGCTGCGCCAGCGCCTCCTGCTGCCGGGTGAAGTGGCTGTTGTGCGCCTCGGCGGTGGCTTCCAGCTTTTCCAGCTCGGCGCTGGACTGGCTGGCCACCCGGGAAATATCGCCGGTCAGCTTTCTGATTTCCTGATCGATGTTGGCGGAGATTTCGGTCAGCGCCTTGTAGGTGTTGTCCAGTTCACCAAGCCGCTTGTAGGTGTCGGACACTTTTGCGGTGAGATCCATATCACTGTCGCTGAGGCGATCCAACCCCTGCTCGACGCTGGCGCGAATCGATTCCAGCTCGGCATTGAGCGCGCCCAGACTGCCATCGAGCATGTCGATTTTGTTGTTGATGTCCTGCGCGCGGCCCACCGCCGGGCTTTCGGCATCGAGCTGAATCAAACGGCTGTCGGATGAATCGAGCGGGTTCTGGGCATCCTCTGAAGAATGCGTGGTTTCTGAATTAGTCATGGTTGAATCCGTTAGCTGTTGAAATGATGAAAAAAGCGCAGCACTCTGATAGTGACGCGTATATTAGCCTTTGCTAATACTGAAGTCTATATCTATTTAGCTACAGGCAATGATTCACATCAAAAGCGATGACAATGGGCGGCGGCGACACTACACTTGCGGCATACGCTTTTGATTCGGGCCGACGCCATGCAAAGGATTACCGTCATCAACCTCAAGGGAGGTTGCGGCAAAACCACGATTTCCAGCAATCTGGCCAGCGCCTATGCCTGCGCCGGCAAAAACACCACGCTGATTGATTACGACCCGCAGGGCTCCAGCATGTTCTGGCTCAATCACCGGCCGGAGAAAGCACCCAAAATCAACGGCATCGCCGCCTACCCCAGCAACCGTGCGGTGACGCGCAGTTTTCAGTTGCGCCTGCCGCAGGATGTGGAGCGCGTCATCGTCGATACCCCCGCCGGCCTCAAGGAGCTCGACCTGATTGACCAGCTCAAGGGCACGCACAGCATTGTGATTCCGGTGCTGCCCTCGTCCATCGACACCCACGCCACCGCCGATTTCATTCGTGATTTGTATCTGATTGCCAAGGTGCAACCCAAACGCACGCGGCTGTGCATCATCTGTAACCGGGTGAAAGCCAACACGCTGGCATTGCGCTCGCTGGAGCGTTTTCTTGCGGCGATGGACATCCCGGTGATTGCCCGGCTGCGCGAAACCCAGAACTATGTCAAAGCCTCCGAGCAGGGTCTGGGCATCCACGAACTGGGCTCGGCCGCCAGAGATAAAGACCGCTCCGACTGGCGGCAGATTATCGAGTGGCTGGATGACCAGGAACAGCAACGGCGCTTGCATGTGGTTGCGGATAACAGCTAAGACACACACCAATCATACTGTTATGGCATCAAATGAATAAGGGAAGTAGTCATATTATCTTGCAATCAACCGCTGTGGCGCTAGTAGTAGCACTTATACTACCTGCTGCGTGGGTTGCATTCTTATCTGAGGTAAGGCAATCACCAGTAATCACAGCGACAGAACGTGACGCCATGACACCTAAGGAACGAGAGATATGGTTTGAGAAAACCGCTAAACCTGCGTCGGTTTGGTATCGTATTAAAACCACCCCTTCGTACATCATTAATCATTGGGTTGGTTTTTTACAGGCTGCTGTAGCTGTATTCATCGCAGTATTTTTACTTAATTACTTTGTTTTAATATTTCTACATGCAAAACCATAACAACTAAATCAGGTTCGCCCGCAATCAGCACCGCACCCATTATTTCAGGCGTTACCCAATCTGCATCAATTATCTGCATGGACAGAACTGCATGGATTAGTTATATTAGTATTTTCTAATATATCTGGTCCATGACGACTGAACTGACACTTGCCGCCGCTTTCATGATTGGCCTGCTAGGCTCCACCCACTGCATTGGCATGTGCGGCGGCATTGTCGGCGCGCTCACCCTGGGGCTGCCGGAATCCACCCGGCGCGCAACATGGCGCATGCTGCCCTATTTGCTGGCCTATAACAGTGGCCGTCTGCTCAGCTACGCCGTCGCCGGACTGATCGTCGGCCTGCTAAGCCACTCCGCCGGGCAGGTTTTTCAGATGCGCTATCCGATCGGCGGCATTGTCGGCGGCGTGTTCATGCTGGCGCTGGGTATTTATATCGGTGGCTGGTATCCCGCCCTGGCCGGTCTCGAACGGCTCGGCGGCAAACTGTGGCGGCGCATCGAACCTTTCGGCAGAAAACTGACGCCTGTCACCTCGCTGCCGCAGGCGCTGGGGCTGGGCGCATTGTGGGGCTGGCTGCCCTGCGGCCTGGTTTACAGTACGCTGGCGTGGTCCGCTGCCGCCGCCAGCGCCACGCAAAGCGCCTTGCTGATGCTGGCGTTTGGCCTCGGCACCCTGCCGATGCTGCTGACCATGGGCGGCGCGGCGCAGCGCCTGCAGGCTTTCACCCGCAACCAGTGGACGCGTTATATCGCCGGCGCGCTGCTCATCGCCTTTGGCGTGATGATATTGATTAAAGCTGGCAGTGGCGGGCATGTGCATTTGCATCATTAAGACGATACCACCGGCTTTCAGCTACAGGCAGCCCATCGATAGGCAATTGCCTGCCTGGTGTGCAGCAACAGGGAAGGAAATGTCACACTAGCCATCATCCAGAAAGTCAGAAATGCGCTTTTCAAGCCACGCCATGTCCCGCGTTTCGCATTCCCAGATAGTCAGAGCAGACCAGCCGAGTAATCGAAGTTTCTTCAGGTTGGCCGCATCCCGCTCGACATTGCCCCTGATTTTTTTCAGCCAGTATTCGCGGTTGGTTTTCGGGATGCGGTTGCCTCTTTTGCATTGATGCCCGTGCCAGAAGCAACCATTCACGAAGATGACCTTCTTTTTGCTGGCAAATACCAGGTCAGGCTTGCCGGGAAGATCTTTTTTATGCAGGCGGTAGCGATATCCCAGCGCGTGCGTCAATCGTCTGACCGTCATCTCCGGCGTGGTGTCGACTGACCTGACCCGGCGCATGACATCGGAACGCTTCATGCTGGCGCCGGCGCTACGCCACCCTGAGACGCGCGCCTCGATTATGCAGCAGCAGCGGCGTCACCAGATTGTCGGCGATAAAACTGACAACCGGCACCACCACCCCGTCGCCCGCCAGATGATAGGCCGCGTTGTAATTGTGAGGCAGCCTGTAATCATCAGGCAGGCCCATCAGACGCGCAGCCTCACGCGGCGACAAAAGGCGCGAACGTATGCTTTCGCCTTCAACAAGCAGCAACAGCTGACGGCTCGAACCTCCGGTGGGGGTGCGCAAACAACCAGACACATTGTCAAAACGCACTTCCGCTCGTTGCTCGCCATTCCGGGTGCGGCGATAAACGCCGCCAACCATCCGCGCGCCTGTCGCCTGCGCGGCTTTCACTTTTTCGAGATGGATATCCGACATCATGTCCAGCAGCTTGCGGGTGTCGATGTCGCTGTTCCAGCTGACGCCGACCGGCTCGTCTTCGATGATGTCGATAAAATCCTGCGTTCTCGGGGGCGGCGCCGGAAGCTTCCACCAAATCCAGTTTTTTGCGACCTTATCGGAAAAGCGCCGGGCCGCTTTCTGAATCGCTTCCGGACGCCACATCGAATCCCGGTCACTCTCCAGCAGCGCATCGGGTAACGACAAATCCGCGCGCGCGGCGATAACAAACAGGCGCGTTCGGCTTTGTGGCACAAAATGCGCTGCGTCAATCACCACAGCGCCGACCCGGTAACCGATGTCCACCATCGCCGCGCACAGGTCTGCGAAATCGTTTCCGCCGCGACTGGTCAGCGCGCCATAAACATTTTCCAGCAAAATCATTTTCGGGCTGCGCTTTTCATGCTTCAGGCCGCGCATCAACTCCCAAAATGGCCAGAATGAACCACTGCGCTCGGACTGCAAGCCAGCGCCATTGCCCGCCAGTGAAAGATCCTGACAGGGAAACGAGGCCCAGGCGAGGTCGGCTTCCCCCGGCAATTCGGCAAGCCCCACCTGCCTGACATCATTCACTGTCAGATGTTCATCGCCCCAGTTTTGCTTGTAGGCGTCCGCCTTTCTGGCGTCGAAATCGTTGGCGAACACGCATCGCCAGGCGTCACCCAGACCGGCGCGCGCCATGCCGCCGCCGGCGAAAAATTCGTAAAACGTGAAACCTGGATGTTGTTTCATTGATTTCTCTGAAGAGCCTCCGTGAATACCAGCGCGCCCCCTGATAATAGCGCCCCTTATTGAGGGCAACCCAATCAAACCATAAATGCTTTCCTAATGCACTTCAATTGTAAGCACAATATCTTTGTCTATAACCGTAAATTTTGATTCTTCATATGAAGGTTTAAAATTAGTATATTCACCACTGTTTCCATATGGCTCAACTGGTATCCCTAAAAAAGTATCCATCTGGTTATTACTATTTCTGTCATGAAGTACGGATACAGCATATTCGCCAGGTGAAATATTAGAAAACACGACTGAAACACCATTGTTATCCGCTTTTATAGATTTTTGCATATTGGCGTCAGCCACCGGGAATTTCTCTTTCTTATCAGACGAGAATAACGCCACCCTTACCACCCCTTGATTACTCTTTATTCCTGTCACCGCTACGCTAACATCCGCCGCTTTAGCAACGCATGACAAAAATAATGACAGTATGAATATATTTATGCGATGCACGCTACCTCCCAACTCAACCGTAAACAGATAGCCTCGATTTCAGCAGTTTTTCGGCGTGTACTCTTTGTTTCTACCTGGTTTTGGATTTTGATAACCACTTATCGATATTTTCTCTGAACAGAAAACATATATCGTTCAATGCTGGTCAACACCAAAATCGCAGCGGCTACGGGAGTGTTTTAGACGCCAACTGGAGCGGCGCTTATACATTAATTGGCATTCAAAGTTACCACCAGACCAGAAGGATCATTAAACGTAAATACTGCAGACAAAACGTTACCGCTTGTGTCAATAATATACGAATACTCCTCTGTGCCGTCAGGATTACCTAACGAGTCCAAGTAAGTAAACGTATATATTAATTTAGCTTGGCCATTTGTTAGCGCTTGGAGACGCCACGCCCCTGTTTCTGTTGAACCATCAGCACAGGTTAGGGAACTGGTATTACCGAAATCTCCCGGCTTGGCTGTATTTGGAATGGTTGCGCTTGTGCTTGATGTGCAAGTAAAACCAGTATCATCCTCCTTAAATAATACCGCCCTTGTTGAAGGATCGCCATATACACTGTCAGTAGCAGTTGCAAAGCCACTATTGCCTACAGCTATTGAGGCAACAAAATCAGTTCGCCTAACAGACTGAGACATAAATGTTGTCAAACCCCTGTCAACTAGCGAAACAGTTCCTGTATAGGTTAACCCTGCTGTATCACTGCCTGAAATTGTAAATGATTTATTTGTCCCGGCTTTAACAACATTCATATCGAATAGCGTGAATATCGTATTTGGGTCTGTTGCTGGCGCATCACTTCCGCCACCACACGCCGACACAACTAACGTAAAAAATATAACTAATGGTATTTTGTACATTTTGCACCCCTTCATTATCTGTATTATCTAACATCCACCACTGACACGCATCAATACGCACCAACACAATAAAATCCTGGTATTGATTAGCAAGCCATTGTATGGCTTCACATTACCCAATTCCCAGCTCATTATCAACCAGCGCGCCACTGTCGATATTAATCTTAAGGTCACTCTGATTTATTCAAGGCTTCTGCAGCACATCGATGCACCGCCATTTCCAGCAACTGACAAAATATTGAAAAAAGAAATTTACAGTTGGTATTGCTCTGACTTTCAAATGAGCGCACTATTTTGCAGGCGTGTCGCCATCGCATGGACTATATATCATTTCACAAACATCCCAACGGCACCATCGCCTTGTCACCCATGATGATCTGTTAGCCATACCAGCATGAACAGGGCCTGGTTAATTACTATCATCTGAAAACCACTGCTTACCCCTCCCGTCCATCATTTACGTTAAACTGACGCTTTGCGCCTGTTAATGATGACCCGTGCCAGATAAATTCGAAAAACATATCGCCGTGACAGACAAATGCACGGCGATTGATTTACTTGCAGACAACACTCCGCTCAGCCGGCAACGCCTCAAAACCGTTATGATGCAGGGCGCAGTGTGGCTGGAGTCAGCTTATGGCGTTGAGCGCATCCGTCGCGCCAAAAAACGCATCAAAGCGGGGGACACGCTGCACCTGTATTACGACAGCGCCGTGTTACAACAGCAACCGCCCCCTGCCCGTCTGCTGAATGATGAAGATGACTACAGCATCTGGGAAAAACCCGCAGGCATGTTTTCACAGGGCGGCAAATGGGGCGACCATTGCACCCTGTACCGCTGGGCGGAAGGGCAGCTGAACCGGCCCGCCTACACCGTGCACCGGCTGGACCGCGCCGCCAGCGGGCTGATGATTCTGGCGCACAACAAACACACAGCCACCGCTTTTCTGGAAATGTTTCAGCAACGTGTTATAGAAAAGCATTATCGCGCCAACGTGGAAGGCGACATTAGCCAACACGAGTTTCCGTTTGACATCACACAGGCGCTGGACGGCAAGCCGGCGCATTCGGTGTTGTTAGAGGCAAGTCATGACGCCAGCAACAACACCAGTGAAGTGATTGTCGATATCAAAAGCGGGCGCAAGCACCAGATTCGCCGTCACCTGTCATCACTGGGTTTTCCGATTGTGGGCGACCGCCTGTATGGCGCGAGCAATACGGACGCCGACCTGCAACTGCGCTCGGTGATGCTGAAATTCGCCTGCCCGGTTGATGGTGTGGTGAAGATGTGGACGCTGGACGGTTATGCTCCGAGCACGTAAAAATACACCGACACAAAATGGCAAATACTGCCGCCCAGCACAAACACATGAAAAATGGCGTGATTCAGCGGAATTTGTCTGATGGCGTACAACACCGCGCCCACGGTGTAACTGACGCCGCCCGCCACCAGCCACACCAGTCCGTCGTGTGACAGGTTCTGCGCCAGCGGCTCGATGGCGAACAGTATCAGCCAGCCCATAAACACGTACATCACTGTCGACAGTTTTTCATAACGCCCGGTGTAAAACAGTTTGAGCGCCACACCGGCAACCGCCATGCCCCAGCTGACACCGAAAATCACCCAGCCCGCCACGCCTTCCAGCACCAGCAGGGTAAATGGCGTGTAGGCGCCGGCAATCAGCAGATAGATGGTGGCGTGATCCGCCACCCGCATGCGGCTGCGCAACAGATGGTCACGCGTGCTGTGATACAGGGTGGAAACCAGATACAGAATCACCAGCGTGGCGCCAAATATGCTGACGCTGACAATCTCCCAGGCATTGCCCACCTCTGCCGCCTTGATCACCATTAACACCAGCGCGATGATGCTGAGCACAAAACCCAGCGCATGCGAGCCGATGTTGAGGCGCTCTTCCAGTGTTGAATAATGCTGCCTGCCGTGCAGGCTAATACTGTCGGATTCAGTCATCTTTGTTGTTGTGCTGTGTAATAAAACGGTCAAGATGATTGGCGAACGCCTGCCTGTCGCTCTGGCTTAATGGCGGCGGGCCGCCGGTGTCAACGCCGCTGCTGCGCAGGCTTTCCATAAAGTCGCGCATGTTGAGCCGCGCGCGAATATTGTTTTCAGTGTACAACTCGCCACGCGGACTCAGCGCGGTTCCCTGTTTCTCTATCACTTCCGCCGCGAGCGGAATATCGCTGGTGATAACCAGGTCTCCCGGTTGCATGCGTTTGACTATTTCGTTATCCGCCACATCAAACCCGGCGCCGACCTGAACAAAGCGGATGTGATGCGACTTCGGCACATTAATCCGCTGGTTCGCCACCAGTGTGACCGCGATGCCGGTGCGCTGCGCCGCGCGGAACAATATTTCCTTGATAACAACCGGACAGGCGTCCGCATCGACCCAGATTTGCATAATGACCTCAGTTCGTCGGCCGCACGCGCAACTTGCACGGCTGGCGCTATAATGTAATGACAATATTATGTTTCACAAGGCTGCGCATGAACAACGACGAAATCATCCGGCAAACCCGCTGCTGGTTGGAAAAAGTGGTGATTGGCTGCAACTTTTGCCCTTTCGCCGCCCACCCGTTTCACCACGACCGGATTCGTTACAGTGTGTGCAATCACAGCAGTCTGGAACAATGCATGAGTCATGTAGTGAATGAATGCATCACACTTGACAATAATGACAACATTGAAACCACACTGGTGATTTTCAGCCAGGCATTCGCCAGCTTTGACGATTATCTGGACGCCGTCGAACTGGCGCAACAGCTGCTGCAACAGCAGGGTTTTGAAGGCGTCTACCAGCTCGCCAGTTTTCATCCGCACTACTGCTTTGCGGATGCCGATGCGGATGACGCCGCCAACTACACCAATCGCTCACCCTGGCCGATGATACACTTGTTGCGCGAGGTCAGTATTGAAAATGTGCTGAAAGACTTCGCCCGACCCGATACCATCCCGCAACGCAACATTGAAACCGCTCGCAAGCTCGGCGTCGAAGCCATGCAGGCGTTGCTCGACAACTGCCGGCAACCATAACGGCCATATCGGCATATCATGATGCGGCGTGGCTGTGGTACAGTTGCTTCAGCCCCCACGAACATCGAGGTATCTGACATGGCGACTTTCTTCAAACCCCACGCAATGCTGGTTTCCGGCATGGCGCTGTTATTCTCCACCATCACACCGGTGATGGCCGACAACGGCTATCGCGGCGCGGCGCCGCCTCCACCACCGGGCTACGGACAACCGATGCAACCGCGCCCCTATACCGGCGCCGACATGGCAATGCCGGGTGGCCGCCCAGGATACGGCCCCGGCTATGGACAGGGGTACGGCCCGGGTTACGGTTATGCGCCCGGCTACCATTCCGGCCCCCGCTTTCGCGGCCCCGGCGGCTTTGGCCCGTGGAGCAGTCGCGGATCAGGATTCCGCGGCCCGTGGAACAACCGCGGCAACTGGGGAGATTTCCGCAACCCGTTCTCGCACCGCAGTCCGGGCAGCTGGTTTAACCCGAACAAGGGCAACATGGAGCGCAACTGGGACGACATGCTGAATGCGCCCAGCCGCATGGGACGCATGCCGGGCGGCTGGGAAGCGCCTTCTGTCAGCGTACCCAACCCGATTGATGTCGGCGACCAGTTCAGCGACGCCGCTCGCGATCTGCCGGATCAAATGGATAATTTCCGTTACAACAATTATTGATTGCTGCGCAGCAAGCAAAACCCAAAAGCCCGTGTTCGCACGGGCTTTTTTATGTCAGCCAGTTAGTCGGGCTAAATGCCAACCTCATCCAGTACATCATCATAAAAGCCGCTGTCGGCTTCCTCGACAATCTCCGCCTGTTCCAGCAGATTGATGGCGATGGAAATAAAATCCGTGTCGGTGATGATGCCCACCAGTTCATCATCGCGGGTAACGGGCAGGCAACCAAATTTGTGCGCCTGCATAAATAACGCCGCCTGCCTCACTGCACTGCCGGGGGCAATGGTGCTGACATCGCGAATCATGATATCTGACAGGGGCGTGGCGGCATGCGGATCTGCCTCAATGTCGCCCTGTTTCAACAATTCCGGATCGGTTGCCGCCAGTACATCGCGCTGCGTCACCAGCCCCTGTAAATGATGCTTGCTGTCGGTTACCGGAATATGGCGAATATGCTTTTCCGTCATCACGCGCCAGGCGTCAGCCAGCGTATTCGCTGCGGATAATGTCACGGGCTGCGCGGTCATAAATTCATCGATGGTAATCATGGCACACCTGTATCCGTTGTTACTGACGCCAGCTTACCTGACTGCAGCGCCAGTGAATTGACACGGGTCAAGCCGGGGCGATTCACTCGCACACGCCGGCTTCGTCCACCTTCAATTCCGTGCGCAGGCCGTCATCGTCCAGCACATAATAATGCAGCTTCAAACTGTGCCCATCGTGCTCGGGTTCGATGATGTACTCTCGCCCCGCTTCGGGCACAAACGAAAACCGGATGTCCTCGGCCTGTTTACTGTTGTCGGCATTGCGCACGCGGATATCGGCGCGCTTGCCCGCCGGTATCTGCTCGACCGTTTCCACGACGCCAAACGGAATGCGTATTCCACCCAGCTCATCATGGGCGCAGTCATCATCGGTTTCGCGCTCGGTGATAATCGAGACATAGCTGGTTGGCGTCACCCGCGGCGCCAGCTCGGGCGCGGCAAACACCAAGCGGGCTGTTTTTCGTCCGTCTTCAGAAGACTGTTGCACTGTGCTGCAAGCAGCCAACATGGACAGGGCGAGCATGGCGACGCCCACAGTGGTAAACCTTTTCATCATAGTGTTACGCTCAATGGCCTGTGTGAGTGACCAGTATACCCCGACGCCACACCAACATATTAACCCACATCAATAAACCACCGGCGCGCGCTGCGACGCGATACTCAGCAGGCGCAGAATCCGGTAGAATCCGCACTGCCTTTTCAACCGGAGCCAGTCATGGGCAGAGCCTACCAGAACCGCAAAGAATCGATGGCCAAAACCTCGGACATGAAAGCCAAGGTTTACAGCAAATATGGCCGCGTCATCTATATGTGCGCCAAAGACGGCGGCGTCGATCCCGACGGCAACCTGGCGCTGCGCAGTCTGATCGAGCGCGCCAAAAAAGACCAGGTGCCCAGCCATGTCATCGAGAAAGCCATCAACAAGGCCAAGGGCGGTGATGGCGAAGACTTTGCAGTGGCGCGTTACGAAGGCTTCGGCCCCGGCGGCTGCATGGTGATTGTCGACTGCCTGACCGACAACCCCAACCGCACCTTCGGCGATGTGCGTAACTGCTTCACCAAAACCAAATGCAAAATTGGCAGCGAAGGCAGCGTGATGCACATGTTCGACCATGCCTGCATTCTGGTTTTCAAGGGCGATGAAGAAGCTGCGCTGGAAGCCCTGTTGATGGCGGATGTGGATGTAACCGACATCGAAAACGAGGATGGCAAGCTCACGGTGTTCGCCCCGCACACGGAATACAGCAAGGCCAAGGCCGCGCTTACCGATGCCTTTGGCGATATCGAATTCGAGGTCGACGAAATCCAGTTTGTGCCCAAAGGCGGCACGCCAGTCAGCGGTGAAGACGCCGAGATGTTTGAAAAATTTCTGGCCATGCTGAACGATCTGGATGATGTGCAGAACGTTTACCATGATGCGCAACTCACCTGACGCAACCGCATCCTGACCTGGCCTGGCAGGCTGCCCTGTTTCCTGTGGGCGTTTTCCGCTATGATGGTGATGTCATCCATCTCAGGCAGCGGTCATGGCGGAGAAAGAACAGGCAAGCGATAACAACACTGTCACCATCATCGATAACCGCAATGGCACGCAGGTCGATTTTCCTATTCTGGACAGCACGCTGGGCCCGGATGTTATCGATGTGCAAACCCTGTATCGCACGCTGGGCTATTTCACCTACGACCCTGGTTTCACCTCCACTGCCAGTTGCGACTCGGAAATCACATTTATCGATGGCGCCAACGGCGTGTTGTTGCATCGCGGTTATTCGATTGAGGAGCTGACAGAAAACAGCAACTTTCTTGAAGTCGCCTACCTGCTGATCAACGGCGAGCTGCCAACCGCCGAGGAGTGGGAAACCTTTCGCAAGGATATTGCGCTGCACACCATGGTCGACGAACAACTGATTCGTTTCTACAACGGTTTCCGGCGTGACGCGCACCCGATGGCGATTATGGTTGGCGTGGTCGGCGCGCTGTCCGCGTTCTATCACGACAGTCTGGACATCAATGATGCCGAGCAACGCCGCGTCGCATCCATGCGGCTGATCGCCAAAATGCCAACTATTGCGGCGATGGCCTACAAATACACCAAGGGCCAGCCCTTCGTTTACCCGACCAATTCGCTCAGCTATACCGAAAATTTTCTCAAGATGATGTTCGCCGTGCCGGCCGATGAGTATGTTCCCAACCCGGTATTGTCACAGGCGCTGGAAAAAATATTCATCCTGCACGCCGACCATGAGCAGAACGCCTCCACCTCCACCGTGCGTCTGGCCGGATCATCACAGGCGAACCCCTTCGCCTGTATTGCGGCAGGTATTGCCTCGCTATGGGGGCCTGCGCACGGTGGCGCCAACGAAGCCGTGCTCAAAATGCTGCATGAAATCGGCGACAAGAGCAATATTCAGAAATACATTGCGCGCGCCAAGGATAAAAGCGACCCGTTCCGGTTAATGGGCTTCGGTCACCGTGTATACAAAAACTATGACCCGCGCGCAAAAGTGCTGAAGGCCTCCGCACACGCCGTGCTGAATGAACTGGGATGCGCCAATGAGCCGCTGTTTGAACTGGCGCTGGAGCTGGAGCGCATCGCGCTGGAAGATGAATACTTTATCGAAAAGAAACTGTTCCCCAATGTGGATTTCTACTCCGGCATCATCCTGCGCGCCATGGGTTTCCCCACCTCCATGTTCACCGTGCTGTTCGCCCTCGCCAGAACGGCGGGCTGGGTGGCGCAATGGAACGAAATGATCGCCGACCCGATTCACAAAATCGGCCGCCCGCGTCAGCGCTACACCGGCAGCAGCCCCAGAAACTACATACCTATGGACAAACGCTGAACCCGCTAGACTTTTTCGTCCAGCAGGGTTCCCAGCAGCACTTCATCAAAGGTTTCAACGACTTTTACTGACGCTGCAACCTGAAGCTGACTATGCTTCATGCCTACCACCGCCTCGGCCAGCTCAGCTGGTTCGCTGGCGACAGATGCGCCAGTGCTGGCGATTTTCCCGGCATACGCCATCATCTCGCGCAACCTCTTGTTGACGCCCGCCAGCGCCTTATTCATCCCGGATGTTACCGTCATAAGTCACCTCCCGGCGAAGTCTCCTCATTATTATCGACAGAACCTGACATTCCTTTAACCTGGCCGGAGACTGACAGCGCCAATCTGTTTTGTGACGCACCTGCATTGCATTCACCCGTTACCGGGTGTATTGTGTTTGCACCAGCAACAAAGCTGGCTTTCACAACGACGCGCAATAATAATGGAAGCGCACTGAATGGATGCACATCGTCACTCCCGTCGCATCCCTCACATCCCGCCTCCGTTGTTATTGTCATCAAAACAATGATAAAGGAGTACATCATGAAAACACCCAAACCCATGCACGGCACAAGCAAGGCTCGTGGTTGCAGCCACGCGCGTCTGGGAAACTTCTGCAAACTGCTGCCCGAACTTCCAACCTGGGCGCAACAATGTGATATTCACGACAAATGCGAGGCGGAGGAGATTGCCGCAGCGCTGGGCGGCCCCGGCGGCATCATGCACGATGTCAACTCATCCTCGCCTGACGGTACGCTGCCCGCAGGCTATACCTTTTTTTCACAATTTATTGACCACGACATCACCCTGGACGTTACCAGTAATCTGCACGGCGAAGCCGTCGATGACGGCGATATCAACGACCTGCCCAACCTGCGCTCCGCCTCGCTCGATCTTGACTGCGTGTACGGCTTCGGGCCGGAGGCGTCGCCCTACCTTTATGATCAGGAACAGGATGGACGCCTGCTAACCGGCAACAAGGAGAATGAAAACGACGTTCCAAGAAACAGCGATGGGCGCGCGCTGATAGGCGACCCGCGCAATGATGAAAACATCTTTGTTTCACAACTGCAGTTGCTGTTCATCCGCTTCCACAATCGCCGCATGATTGGCCGCCGCTTTGAGGATGCGCAGCGCGATGTTCGCTATCATTATCAAACCATCGTACTGTATGATTTTCTGAAACGCATATGCGACGAGACAATTTACCATCAGGTAATCTGTGATCTGGACAATTTCCCCAAGTGCGACATTATCGATAAATGCGGTCGCGTCTGTATGCCGGTGGAATTTTCCGTCGCCGCCTACCGCTTTGGCCACACGCTGGTGCGCTCACATTATCCAGCCAACACCGAATACCCGGTCATCGAACTGTTTGATGAGCGTTTTGGCACGACCGGTTTTGGCGCCGTCCCGGAAAAACTCACTGTCGACTGGCGTTTCCTGCTGGACGTTGACGATTGCCACGATTATGTAAAATCAAAAGCCATTGACCACATGCTTGCCGATGAACTGATACGCATGCCGGATCCGATTGTCGGCCGTCTCGCCAGTGAAAATGACCGTTCCCTGGCCTTCCGCAACCTGTTGCGCGGCTATGTGCTCGGCCTGCCAGCTGGACAGGATGTCGCCGCAGCCATGAAAGCCAAAGGCTACAAGATACCAGCTAAAAAGGTGGATTTGAGCAAACTGCAAAACTGGCATTGTCTGGACAAAAATCTGCAGAAAAAACTGGAAAAACACACCCCGCTGTTTCTCTACCTGATGGCGGAGGCTGGCCAGCTGGGCAAGGGTGAAAGGCTGGGCCCGACTGCTTCCGCTATCCTGCTGGAAGTATTTATTACCATGCTGAAATCCTGTGACAGCATTCTCAACCGGCATGAAGACGCCAGGGACTGGAAAGTCGACCCGTGTATTGCGCACGCTGACGACTGCCTGACCCTGGCCGACATTGTGCGCTACGTCAATAACTGAGCCTGTCTGCAAAAAAGGGCTGGCGCAATGCCAGCCCTTTTTTCAATGCTCAACCCAACACGAAACTACCAGCTTAATTCGCCGTCGATTTCAAGAATCGCGCCTAATCTCACCATCTTGGCGGCAACATCTACTGTAACTGTATTCGAGCCACAATCTGGCGTTGGCGCTGCCGCTGGACTAGCGCATACATACTCATACTCTACTCCGCTTATTGTTATAAGCATAGACACATTGGTGCTTGTAGTACCGCCAAATACTGTCACACCATCTACCACGCGAATCAGGGCGGTATTATTCATGTCGTTGGGAACAAGTGAGACCAAACCATTTCCAATAGGCGTAATCGTATTATTATCATCGGCAATATTTACAACTGCCGGATCAAAAGTGCTCGGCGCATCCGCCCCAACATAGCCGGCCACCATCTGGTTGCCAATACTGACGGTACACGCCACCAACCTGTAATATACCAACAGCTACACCACCTGTCGTAGCGCCACCATATCCACCGGAAATCGCCGTCGAGCCAGTATTTCCAGCGCCATTGCTAGTGCTACTACTTCCACATGCCGACAATGCCATCAGCACTATCGTGATTCCAATTAACCTGATCATGTCGCCCCCCGTCCTGGCCGAACAGCTATGTTGAAAAAATTATATCGTATGGCTTTAATCTACCACGCTATTCATATGTATATGTGACGCACGTCTCAGGTTACGACATTTACTGGCTTATATCAGGCCTTCCGTCTTCATGGCTTGCTGTACCGTCTCCCTTCCCGCCACGCGCGCGGCATGCGCCTTGATATGAGGCCAGTCATCCAGACCGATGCCGGTGGGATGCGTCCAGTTTGCAATCACAAACAGATAGATATCCGCCAGGGTATAGCACTCTCCCATCAGGTAGTCCCTGTCGGCCAGCAAGCCATTGAGGAAATCGAGGCGAAGCTTGACGTTGGTCACAGCTTTATGTTTTTCCTCATCGCTGCTGTCGGCAAACAACGGGGAGAAGGCTTTGTGAAACTCGGAAGTCAGGTAGTTCAGCCGCTCCTGCAACCGCACCCGCTCAAAACCGCCACACTCCGGTGCCAGACCGGATTCCGGCGACTGGTCGGCCAGATACTGCATGATCACGACTACTTCGGTCAGGATTTCACCGCTGTCCAGTTGCAGCGCCGGCACATAGCCGTGTGGGTTCACCTGCCGATAGTCGTCGACGGTTTCTGTCTTGCCGGTGGCCAGGTCAACCTTTTCCAGGTTGAAGTCCGCACCGATTTCACGCAATACGATATGCGGCGCCAGCGAGCAGGCGCCGGGGGTGTAGTAAAGCTTCATCCTATCCTCCTTCTATTTATTAGACAGTCGTCTGAATACTGTGCAAAATACTACACATTTCCGGCTCCGCGGAAAAGCGGCGCAATGACCGAAACTGAAAAAACGGGTTACCCGCAGGTAACCGCATTGAACGAAAGACGATATGACATCATGCCACTGAAAGTCAGAAAGAACCGGCGGGAGGCGCCACAATGCCCGCTGACCGAATGCATGTCACTGATTGGCGGCGCGTGGACGGCGAGCATTCTCTGGTATCTTGCCGCCGGGCCGAGGCGCTTTAATGAGTTGCGCGGCGACCTGCCCGGTATTTCAGCGAAAGTGCTCAGCAGTCAGTTGCGCGAACTTCGCAACAGGGGCGTGGTGTATCGCGAGGAAAAACCCACTTCACCACCGTCAGTGGAATACGCGTTGACCGATGCCGGCCGGGAACTGATTCCGGCGCTGGAAGTGATTATTAAAGTGGGTAAAAAACTGAAGGCGCAATCAGGGCGCAACATCACGCTTGCAAATGAGCGGCGTTGATATTGTGTGTCACTCAGTTTCTATCAACATCGGCATACCAAACTCGACACTACGCCACACCAATAAAACAGACAACAGGCATCGCATCAACAGCTTCGCTTACGATATCAATCAGATTAGCCGTATGGCCATGCACCTGGGTTATCGATTCTAAATCAGCAGCCGCTCATACATCGCTTATCTCGTTCCACAGCTTCTTCAGACGCTTCTCCGACACCGGGAAGCGGGTTTTAAGCTCCTGCGCAAACAGCGATACACGGTACTCTTCCAGCATCCAGCGATAATGATTCAGTTGTGGTGAATTGATCTGCTGCTTGTTGGCGTGATCATGCCTTTTGCGCCATGCCTGCCACAAGTCTGCAAACGCCAGTCGCAATTGCCGGTCACGCGTTGCATTGTGCTGCGCTTTTTCCAACCGCAACCCGATTGCCCTGAGATAGCGAGGATACTGGCGCAACCACTCGGCAGGCGTGGCAGTAATGAACGATTTGGCAAACAAGTTATCAAGTTGCAGCTGAATGTCTGACACCATGTCCAGCTGCGGCAGTAACGGGTTTTTGATTTGCTTGCTGACAGCCCGGTATTGCTGAAGGATCTCCTGCAGCAAGCCACACCACTTTTCTGCGATGTCGTATAACTGCGAGCGCCCCTGCGCCAGCCGCTGCTCAAACTGTTCAATATTTTCTACTGCCTCCTGCATAAAAATTTCATCGATGACTTTTTCAACAATGCTGTTTTTCAGTTCGTCGCAGCCACCAAGCGCGCTGTGTTGCAAACACAGGTTTTGCATGCCGGGCAAGTCCCTGCGCAATTGTCTGATTTGATCCGGCATGGCATTGATGAACAACTGACGCAGCGCAATACGCGTTTCTGTCTGCGCCTGTTGCTGCGATTCCAGTACGCGAAGATTAACCTGCCTGCCCTGCCGCACCAGCGCCGGCCAGGCGCGAATGCTGACGCCGTGCATATCAATATCGACGGTTTCAGGCATTGCTTCCAGTACGTCCACGCCAACATTGTCCTGATGCCATGCCGATTGTTCAGTTTGGGTTTCTGACACCGCCGTCGCCGCGTCAGGCATGTCAGCCAGCTGCTGTCTCAGCGCCGCCAGATCGCGCCCCTCCGCCAGGGTCTCGCCATCCGCATCGATAACGCGAAAGTTCATGAACAGGTGTGGCGGTAATTGCTGTAACTGCCACGCGTCAAACGGCACTTGCACGCCTGTCATTTTTTTAAGCTGTGTCGCCAGCGCAGCACACAGACCCGTATTGTCCGGTGTCAGCGCCTCCACACAGGCATCGGCAAAATTGGGCGCGGGCACAAAGTTTTTACGCAGCGCCTTGGGCAGCGAGCGAATCAGCGCAACAATTTTTTCATGCAACAGGCCGGGTATCAGCCATTCACAATGCTGTGGATTCAGCGCCTGCAAACCCGCAAGCGGCGTAATCAGGGTGACGCCATCACAATGGCGATCCGGGTCGAAGTGATATTCCAGCGGGAAACGGCAACCGTTGAACATCAGGCTGTCGGGAAACTGCTCTGAGGAGACGACCGTAGCATCATCGCGCATCAGTTGATCTCGGGTCAGCAGCAAGGCCGCAGCCTGATCGGGATGCTGCTTACACCACTTTTCCAGCTCTCTTGTCTGACTGATGTGCTGTGGCAGGCGCGCATCATAAAATTCAAACAGCCGGTTTTCATCAATTACATCACGGCGGCGCGACTTGGCTTCCAGCTTTTCCAGTTCGGCCAGCAGCTGCCGGTTTTGCAGATAAAAATCTGCGCGGGTATCGATATCTCCGGCGACCAGCGTATCACGAATAAATATTTCACGTGCTTCATCCAGGTTGACCTTGCCATAATCGATCTTGCGCTCTGCATACACCACCAGCCCGTACAAGGTTGCCTGTTCATGCGCCACCACCTGTCCACGTTTTTTCTCCCAGTGCGGGTTGCTGGCATGCCTTTTCAGTAAATGCCTGGCGGCCTGCTCCAGCCAGCGCACATCGATTTTGGCTGCGGTGCGCGCATACACGCGCGTTGTCTCCACAATTTCCGCCGCCATCAGCCATTTGGGTGGCGACTTGAACAGGGCCGAGCCGGGAAACACGTTAAACTTTCTGTTGTGCGCACCCTGAAAGCTTTTGTCTTCATCGCGCAAGCCGATATTCGCCAGCAGGCCTGAGAGCAATGCACGGTGGATGGCGTCGTAATCGGCTGCTGTTTTGTTGAATGTCATTTTTGCATCCAGCAGCATACGTTTGATTTGATGATGCGTGTCCAACCACTCGCGCATGCGCATCCACGCTATATAATGCTGCTTGCACCATTTGCGCAGCTGACTGGCGGACAGCGCCTGCTTTTCTCTGTGGTATGCCTGCCACAGATTGAGATAAAAAACAAAATCGGAATCCTTGTCGCTGAACATCGCATGTTTTTCGTCCGCTGCCTGTTGCTTGTCCATGGGGCGATCGCGCACATCCTGCACTGCCAGCGCGGAAACAATTACCAGCACTTCGCTCAGCGCGCCTTCTTTTTCTGCCTGCAACAGCATGCGCGCCAGTTTCGGGTCGATCGGCAGCCGCGCCAGTCGCCGACCAGTGTCAGTCAGGCGGTTGTGTTGATTGACTGCGCCCAGTTCATACAGCAGTTTATAGCCATCGCTGATCAGGCGGCTTTCCGGCGGCTCGACGAAGGGAAAATCATCGATATGCCCCAACCGCTGGTTTTCCATTTGCAGAATCACCGAGGCCAGGCTGGTGCGCTGGATTTCCGGTTCGGTGAATTCCGGCCGCTGGTTAAAGTCATCTTCATCGTATAAACGTATGCAAATGCCTTCCGATACACGTCCACAACGCCCCTTGCGCTGGTTGGCGGAAGCCTGTGAAATTTTTTCTATCGGCAGGCGCTGTATCTTGCTGCGCCAGGAATAACGCGATATGCGCGCCAGCCCGGAATCAATCACATACTTGATGCCGGGCACCGTCAGCGAGGTTTCCGCCACATTGGTCGCCAGCACAATGCGCCGCCACGATGAGGGATGAAAAATGCGGTTTTGCTCGGCGTTGGACAGCCGCGCCAGCAGGGGCAACACTTCAGTGTTGCCCCAGATTTGCGGGCGGCCACTGCGCTGCATGTGTTTGTGAATGGCGTCGCGGGTTTCGCGTATATCACGCTCGCCGCTCAGAAACACCAGCACATCGCCGCGGCTGTGCTCGCTGAGTTCTTCAATTGCATCGATGACGCCCTGCTGCAGGGTTTTGCTTTCATCAGCATCGACCTGCTGCAATGGACGGTAACGCACTTCCACCGGCCAGGTCCGGCCGGAGACATTGATGATGGGGGCATCATTAAAGTGCCGGGAAAAGCGTTCCGGGTCAATCGTCGCCGAAGTAATAATCAGTTTCAGGTCTTTTCGTTTTTGCAGCAGACGCTTCAGATAGCCCAGCAGAAAATCAATGTTAAGACTGCGCTCGTGCGCTTCGTCAACAATGATGGTGTCGTACTGATTGAGATACGGGTCATGCTGGCACTCGGCCAGCAAGATGCCGTCGGTCATCAACTTGATATAACTGTTGTCATTCGACTTGTCGGCAAACCGCACCTTGTAGCCAACCGCTTCACCGAGTTCGACGTGGAGCTCTTCGGCAATGCGCTGGCTGACCGTGCGCGCGGCGAGACGGCGCGGCTGGGTATGGCCGATCTTGCCACGCACGCCCAGCCCCAGTTCGAGACAGATTTTGGGCAACTGCGTGGTTTTGCCGGAGCCGGTTTCGCCACACAACACCGTGACCTGATTCTCCCGAATCGTTTGTTTGATGCTTTCCGCCTTTTGCGAAATCGGCAGCTCCGGCGGGTAGCTCACCGGCGGGATGTTCTGCCGCCGCTGCGCCGCCACCGCAATGGAGGCATCCACGTCGCGCTGCAACTGCGTCAGCATGGCCTGTTGCCTGTCGCGGTCACCCAGTTTGCGGATTTTTTGCAGGCGGCGGCGCAACCGGTGCACATCGGTCAACATGCATTGTTGCAACTGTTTTTGCAGGCGGGAAAGTGTCAAGGCTGGACGGATAACGAATACGACAGGGGCGGCATTATAACAGCCGAATCAGGCAGGCGAGCGACTGCGGCCTGTCAGATGGCCTTGTTCTTGCGCTGACCACAGCGACTGCAGCGATAGACCGTGACCAGCCGGCCAGCCTTGCTGTCGAACTCGCTGTCTTTCAGCAACACCCATTTGTGAAACCCGTTGCGGCACAGGGTGTTGCCACGATGCTTTTCCGAAAGCTTGCGTTTTTTGAACGGGATAATGTCTGCCATAGTGTGATTTTGCCAGAAAACTGCCTGCAGCGTGATTTTTGGCTGCTGGCGAACAGCTTCCCGCCTCTGTGTCAGGGTATTTATAGCCGCGATCAGGATAACTCATCTTGAGTTTTTCGCCCGCATCCTGTGACCGGTTTCACCTTTTTGGGCCGGACTCCGCCGTTACCGGCAAAAGTGTGAACTCTGTCCAATCGCTTTTTTCAGGGTAGTCTTTACTCACACTCAACAAGAACAACAAAACACATTCACAAAAAACATTGGGGAAAACGCCATGAAAAAACACAATAACAAAAACACTTTTTACTCATCGAAAATCATCAAGGCGCTGGCTGCTGTATTCATCCTGCTGCAACTGGCTGCCTGTAACCAGGACGCCATTGTTGCACTTGGCGGCAACGCACAGAACAGTTCAGATGCCAGCAACACATCTACGACTGTTGTAACCGGCGCGGTTGCCGCAAAACTGAGCTGGGTTGCTCCCGCCAGCCGCGCCGACAACTCACCGATTGCACTCAGCGAAATTGCCGGTTACCGCATCTACTATAAAACCTCAAATGGGGTATACCAGCGATATGCCGACATCAACGATGCTTACACGACTGAAGTGGATATCGACGCCAACCTGCTGCCGGCCAATGCTGTTGCCGTTGTCATGACCACGGTGGATACCGGTGGCCGGGAAAGCGCTTACTCTGCTGAAGTTCTTCTGGGCGCATAACCGCAACAACAATGCTTATCAAAATGTTCCGGAAGGCAGGGCGACTAATTTTTTAGGAGATTATATAACAAACCCACAAGATTTAGTCGCTTAGAATGACAAAGCCCTCACTATGCGGGCTTCTTTTTATTCTTAGCCGCCTTTTTCTTTGGCGGTAGAGTGTTATACCATCTTCCTGAGCACATCGTCAGGATCAAGGGTATCTTCTGACTTAATCGAGGTCGAGCTTTCGCTGTGTTTTTTCATGTGGCTTCTCAATAATAAGTCTAGGATCACCCAGCAATCCGCTTTTCTTTATCAGTTCCCCATCAAACGTATTCATCTTTTTAAGCTTGCAGGATAAAGCTGTGGCGACATGGATAGCATCCTTTGGTCTGATGTTATGATCCCACACTAGGTCTCTTGCCATATCTGCAATATTCCGTGTCACATTTTGAACACTGATGTATGGTTGTTTGAAGAAATCGTCAATTTCCTTTCGCTTGGATATTGGAAGTTTTGGCTGTTTTTGAACATACAATACTTCTGCCAACGTAAGCGCCGATGTGACAAGCAGGATTCTACCGTCCTCTGCGGCCTCTAAGACCCCTTCGCACAAATCAACCTTATCAGGCTCTTCCTTGAAGAAGCCCAGAAACGCATCAGAATCCCAGTAGCGTTTCTCTATAGCCATTAACCTTGCCTGAGTATACCGCGCATCTGTTTATAACTGGGGAGAGTCTCTGGTGGAGGGAAGATTGTAATGTGTTCAACCTTCACGCTTATAGGACGGCCTTCCCTGTCATACCTGATAAGCCCGTCAACTTCAACGCGCTTCTTAAATGCACCTAAAGCTTGCTGCATTAACTCCTCACTTACAGCGCACTTAACGCTTTTCCCGAATATTGGATCACACAGCCGAATCTCATAGCCATCATGTGCAGAAACCACATCCAATACGCCTTCTACAGTCCCATGATCCTCATATTTCCAACTTAGTATTTCAGATGCGTGATTGTAGGCATTATTTGTTAATGGTACTGCCTGAGTTCTAGATAATACTCTTACAGGTATGCCATTATCAGCTCGATGAACAAGGCCGCCTAAGGACTTAATATGCTCAACTGCTTTCTCGCTGTACAAATCAGGTATCTCGGCTTCATCACTCAAAGAACCTATTCCATTAAGCACAGCATTAACTATACTGACTGATTCGATGTCTGTCAGCTTGTTAGTAGATACAGCATTTATTACCTGAGAGCCTTCTTGAACCTCTATTTCCCATGCGTCTTTGGGAAGAGAGTCTTTTACAGATTTGGTTAGTTCTCTTATCAAACCCACAAAGGATTCCACCGCTCTCAAAAAATCAGAAGCGGTCACACGCTCGTTATCTAGTTCAAGCGCTATTTGTCCTTTTACTTCATCGGGCTTAATCGCCATGTCGGTGCTTAGATATTTGGTGAGCTTGAGTCCCGGTAGAGTAACCTCTTACCGACGACATCCTTTAAAGCAATTATAGACCGTTCTGCATCAGATATACCAAGGGAAGGCCGATGGTTATATCTAAAATCGAACTCACAGAGATAACGCTTCATATGCGCCTTGGAGCAGTGTTGGAACACGCCCTTCATGCTACGCTTGAAAATGGAGGCGCAACCCTCAATCGTATTAGTGTGAATATCGCCGCGCACATATTCACCGATCCCATGCTTCACATAGTTGTGAGAAGTGAACTCGGAAATCAATGGAGTCCTAGTCAGCGTGTACTGGGCAGCTTCATCCGTCATGATGTGGGGCAGATAGATCACTCATGATGTAGTCCTCCAATAGGCTAATACTGACTTATTTAGTTGGGTTTATCAAGTATGCAACTGCTTTTTTTACGCCTGCTGTTTTTGCAACAGCAATGAACCGTTAGACAAAACATCAGCTGCCCAACCCGCCTGCAACCACGTGGTCGAGGCTGTTTCCGTAATTAACGACGGGCCTGTCACCCTGTCACCCGCCTTGAGTGAATCACGCGCTATGACCAGTGCTTCACCACTTTCCGACCTGTATACAACCGGGGCAACTGCCGCTTCGATTTCAGGCAGCGCAAACGCCGGTTCAGGAAACATTACTCTTACCCGTAAATTGACCAATTCCACCTCGATATCGAGCCTGTGGCCATAACAGGCTTCATGCTTGCGATGAAACGCCTGTTGCAGGCTCGCCAGTGATTGCCACGGCAAGTTGAGGCTGTGACTCTGCCCGTGATAGCGCAGGTCAACCTGCTGCTGCACAATAATATCTTCGCCAGCAGGCTCGCCCTGGCATAATTCCTGTCTTGCCTGCTTGACCAGTTCCGCAAATTGTTTTTCGATGTGTTGTTCATCGCTGGCAGACAACAAGGTATTGACACTGCGTGAACGTTCACGGCTTTGCTGCGCCGCCAGCATGCCCAGCGCAGACAGTACACCGGCATGCACAGGCGACAATGCGCGCTGCATGCCCAACGCCTCGGCCAACGCGCACACATGCAAACCGCCGGCGCCGCCAAAACTGACCAGCGTATAATGTTTCGGGTTTTCGCCACGCTGTACCGACATCACTCGTAACGCCTGCACCATGTGGTCGTTAACCACATCGATAATACCCTGCGCCGCCTCATGCAAACTGCAACCCAGTTTGTCGGCGATGGTTTGCACCGCCGCTTGCGCGGCTTGCTTGTCGAGCGTCATGTTGCCGCCAAGAAACGCCTGTGGCAGCAAACGCCCCAGCACCACATTGGCGTCGGTCACCGTCGGCAAGCTACCGCCCTTGCCATAACAGGCCGGGCCGGGGTCGGCGCCAGCCGATTGCGGCCCGACCAGTAACAGGCCAGCGTCATCCACCCGGGCAATCGAGCCGCCGCCTGCGCCGATGGTATGCATATCAATCATCGGCACCGCCACCGGGTAGCCGGCAATTTCGGCCTGATGACTGAAACCGATTTCACCATCGATTATCGACACATCGGTCGAGGTGCCGCCCATGTCGAACGTGAGCAAACGCTTGTCATCCGCCACGGTTTTTGCGCCCAGCAAACCGCCAGCCGGACCGGACAACAGCAGATGCACCGGATAGCGCCCCGCATGTTCGACACTGGTCACGCCCGCCGAGCTTTGCATCACCGACAAATGACCGCCGGATACGCCCTGCTGCAAACGCGCGAGATAATTCTGCATCAGCGGCCCCACCATGGCGTTGAGTGTGGTGGTCATGCCGCGCTCATACTCGCGGTATTCCGGCAACACATCGGAGGATCGCGATACAAACACCCTGTCGCCATAATGCTGCTGAATCGCCTGCTCAATGCGCACTTCTTCCGACTCATCTATAAAGGAGAACAGCAGGTTGATGGCCACGGCTTCGGGCTGCAAGGCGTCCAGCCGGTTTAACAGTTCACGCAGTTTGTCATCATCCAGTCGTGACAACAGCTCGCCTTGCGCTGACAAACGCGAATCGACTTCCACGCATTGCTCGTGCGGCAACAGCGGCGGCTTTTTGACTGGCGTCAGGTTATACAACTCGCGTCGCGCCTGGCGGCCAATCGCCAGCACATCGGCCAGACCAGTGTTGGTGATATACACCGTTTTCACGCCCTTGCCTTCGAGAATGGCGTTGGTGGCGACCGTGGAGCCGTGGATAATCTCCAGACCCTGCGTTTGCAAGCCAAGCTCACGAATGCCCTGCAATATCGCCTGCTCCGGCGTATGCGGCGTCGACAACACCTTGTGAAGACGCAGGCTGCCGTCTTCCTGTTGCAGAAGAAAATCGGTAAAGGTGCCGCCGGTGTCTACCCCCAGAATCATCATGCGCGGATTTTACTGGAATCAGGAAAAAGTCTCAGTATGGCCTGTCATCACGTGATTGGCGCGGAACAATAAACAAGCGTAATAAACACTTGCATCGCCACGCAATACCTGAATAATACCGCGCATGCCTTTAATTCAAGCGAATCAACTGACGCGTTTTTACGGCGCGCATTGCGCGGTGGATCACATCAGTTTTACGCTCAACAAGGGCGACATTCTGGGTTTTCTCGGCCCCAATGGCGCCGGCAAGTCCACCACCATGCAGATGCTGACCGGCAACCTCGCGCCGTCCGAAGGGGAAATTCTGATTGACGGCGTCGACCTGCTGGACAAGCCCAAAACCGCAAAAGCCGCGCTGGGCTACTTGCCGGAACAACCCCCTCTTTATAAAGACCTGACTGTCGACGAATATCTGTTTTACTGCGCGCGCCTGCATCGCATCGATAAATCCGCTTTGCGCGGCGCCGTGGAGCTGGCGCAGCAGCGTTGCGGGCTGGTCGATGTGCGCAAGCGTCTTATCGGCAACCTTTCCAAAGGCTATCAGCAACGCGTTGGCATTGCGCAGGCGATTGTGCACTCGCCCCGCGTGATTATTCTTGATGAACCCACCGTTGGCCTCGATCCGATTCAGATACGCGAAATCCGGCAACTGATTACCGAACTGGGCAGGGAGCACGGCATCATTCTTTCCACCCACATTCTTCCCGAAGTGCAGGCCGTGTGTAACCGGGTACAGATTATTCATCAGGGCAAGCTGGTATTTGAATCGTCAATGCGCGACTTGCTGGAGCAAAACCACCACCAGTACAGGGTGGCTTTTCGCGCCGATGTCACGCAGCAGCAATTGCAGTTGCTCGACTGTGTTGACGATGCGCAACAACAGGGCGATGACTTTATCGTTACACTTAACGCATCCGCCGATGTGTTTGCAGAAGCAGTGGCGCGTGAAGGCTGGGGACTGCTGCAACTGACGCCACAGCAACATTCACTGGAGCAGATTTTTGTCAATCTCGCGCACCAGGAGCAGGCGGCATGATTCTCACCATCGCGCTGCGTGAATTTCGCAATCTTTTTCTGTCGCCACTGGCGTGGGTGGTGCTGGCTGTCACCCAGGCGATTCTGGCGTGGATGATGTTTGTGCAGATTGATGTGTTTTTCAGCTTGCAGGATCAACTCGCCACCATGCCGAACGCGCCCGGCGTCACCGATCTGGTAGTGGCGCCGATTCTGGAAATCGCCAGCATCATTCTGTTAATGATTACCCCGTTGATGACCATGCGTCTGCTCAGCGAGGAAAAACGCAGCGGCGCAATCAGCCTGCTGCTGTCCGCGCCGGTCAGCGCCACCGAAATTGTTGTCGGCAAATATCTCGGCATTGTGCTGTTCATGCTGGTGTTTGTCAGCATGATTGCGCTGATGCCATTGTCGCTCTACATGGGAACCGAACTCGACATGGGCAAACTGGCGGCGGGTCTGCTTGGCCTGTTGTTATTGTTGTCGGCGTTTTCCGCAGCCGGGCTGTTCATGTCGTCGCTGACAACCAGCCCGGTGGTGGCGGCGGTGAGCACGTTTGGCCTGTTGCTGTTGCTGTGGATTATCGACAGCAACGCAGGCGGCGATAACGCCAAGGACACGGTGCTGACCTATCTGTCCCTGCTGCAGCATTTCTCACCGCTGCTGCGCGGCATTGTCGACAGTCGCGACCTGGCCTATTTTGCACTGTTCATCCTGGGTTTTCTTGCGCTGAGCATTCGACAGCTTGATGCGCAGAGGATACAAAACTGATGGCCAGAATCGACGCCGGTCAGCGCCTGCAATTCAGCATCCAGAAATGGCTGTTCACCTTTCTGCTGCTAACGGTTATCGGCATGCTGGCCTGGCTGAGCAATGAAGTTAGCTGGCAGGCGGACTGGACCGCCAACAAACGCAACAGCCTGTCGCAGGGCAGTGTTGCGCTGCTGAAAACCCTGGACGGCGAAGTGCATGTGCGCGTTTACACGCGCAATGAAGGCGAACTGCGCCAGGCGGTGGATGAAATCCTGAAACGCTATCAGCGCGAGAAAGACGACTTTCATTACCGCATCGTCAACCCCGACCTGGACATTGAGCAGGCGCAGTCTGACCAGGTCAGCCGCTATGGCCAGATTGTGGTGTATTACAATGGCCAGCGTGAAATCATCAGCAATCTCAGTGAACAGGCGATCAGCGGCGCCTTGTTGCGGCTCAGTCGCGGCGGAGGCAAACACATTGTTTTTCTCAGCGGTCATGGTGAGCGCGACCCGCAAAACAAAGATAACCGTGGCGTCAACCAGCTTGCGGCGCAACTGAAAACCAAAGGGTTTAGC
Source organism: Gammaproteobacteria bacterium (assembly GCA_026995045.1). Classification (GTDB taxonomy): domain Bacteria; phylum Pseudomonadota; class Gammaproteobacteria; order SZUA-229; family SZUA-229; genus S139-92. The sequence goes on from JALWPK010000050.1 coordinate 52,199, forward strand.
ATCGGCAAACACAATTTGCTGCAAGGGCCGTTGCCGGATGATACGCGCGTACTGGTGATCGCCAACCCGGAAAAACCCCTGCTCGCCGGCGAACTCGAACAGATACAACAGTATCTGGATAACGGCGGCAACTTGTTGTGGCTGGCGGATCCGGGAAATGCTGATGATGACCTCGCCGGGCTGCAACCACTGGCGGACAAACTGGGCGTCCGCTTCATGCCGGGCATGGTGGTCGACAACAATGTCAACCTGCGCAAAACGCTGCGCATCGAGCACCCCGCCATCATCCCGGTGCTGGAATATTATCCGCACGAGATTACCCGCAACATCAATTACAACACCCTGTTCCCGCTCGCACGCGGCGTGCAGCTTGACCAGAACACATCGGCTGGCTGGCAAGGCTCTGTTTTATGGCGCTCGTTCGAACGCAGCTGGAGCGAAACCTCGCCGCTCGGTGAGGAAATTGTTTTCTCCAGCGAAGGCGGCGACATCGCCGGTCCGGTTCCGTTGGCGTTGGCGCTGGAAAAAGTTCTTGCTGGCGATGGCGAAAAACAGGACAAGGCGACGCAGCGCGTGGTGGTGGTTGGCGACAGCGACTTTATCGCCAACGCCTACATCGGTGTAGGCGCCAATCTGGAACTGGCCAGTAATATCTTCAACTGGCTGGCTGGCGATGACGATTTGATTGCGGTGGACATCAAAAACGCGCCCGACCTGCAACTTCGCCTGAATGATTTTCAGGTATTACTAATCGGCGCCGGCTTTTTGTTTGTGCTGCCGCTGGCGCTGGTGCTGACCGGCGGCTTTATCTGGCATCGGCGGCGCAGGCGCTGACATGCAATCCAGAGTCCTGCTCAATCTTGGTCTGCTGGCGCTGGTTGTCGCGCTGGGTTTGACTATTTTCAATCTGCGCGACGACAGCGAGGATTACCAGCTCACCACACTGAAGCCGGATGACATCACCGCCATTGAAATACAACACCGTGATCGTTATGTGGTGCTGAAAAAACAGGATGACGGCTGGCGCATGACCCGCCCCATCAACATCCCGGCAAACAATTTTCGCGTCAACAGCCTGTTGAAGCTGATCAACACCACCGCGCACGCCAGCTACGACATATCGCAACTGAATCTGTCGCGTTACAAACTGGACAAGCCGCGCACCACCCTGCGCATTTTTGACGGCAATCAGGATACCCTGATCGCGTTCGGCTCCAGCAACCCCATCAATCGCATGCGCTATGTCATGGTGGGCGAGCGCATGTTTTTAATCGATGATAATTTTTATCCGCTGGCCAGCTCACAAATCGGCGCGCTGATTTCACCGCGCCTGCTGCCTGACGTTGAACGCATCACCCGGTTGCAATTGCCAGAACTACGCATCGAACAAACAGATGAAGGCAAATGGCGGCTGACGCCTGACAACAACACATTGTCCGCCGATGACATCAGCGCGCTGATTGATGAATGGCTGCATGCCGAAGCCTTTGGCGTGCATGACTATATGCAGCGCGAACAGCTTGGCGATATCGATATCAGCGCGATTCGCGATGGTGCGCCGCAAACCCTGCGCTTCACGATTATCGATACCGAGCCCTGGCTGATTCTGGCGCGCCCTGATCTCGGTATTGAATACCATCTCAATGCCGAATCCTATGACAAACTGTTGCGTCCTGATCATTTGCAGGACAAGGCCGTGCTTGACGCGGAGCAGCAGCGCCTCGAACAGGACACCTTGTAGTAAACAGCTAAACAGCACATTTGTAACAAACTCGCCTGCCTGGCAACTTCACCTGCCCTGCGCGCTGCTCTATAATGACGACCCAATCTTTACAGGAATCCCATCATGGCTGCTAACACATTTGGCTGGAATGCATTTCTGGTGCGCTTTGTTTTCGCACTGGTTGTGGTGTTCGCCACCTACAACCCGGAAGGCTATTCCTATTTTCACTGGATAAAAGATGTGTTTCCATCGGTAACCGTTTATATGGCTTTCGCCGGCGTGGTGCTGCTGATTGGCTGGGTGATGCTGATACGCGCCACCCTCGGTTCACTCGGCATGTTTGGCATCATTCTCGCGGTGGCGTTTTTCGGCCTGCTGATCTGGCTGATTGTCGACGTGCTTGGCCTGTCCACCAACAGCACCCGCGTGATCAGCTATATAGTCGAAATCATGCTGGTCGGCGTACTCAGCGCCGGCGTCTCCTGGTCGCATATCCGTCGCCGTGTATCCGGCCAGGTCGACACTGACGAGCTAGAGCGCTAACCGCGCTCGCCACTGATGCATGCCCGAACTTCCCGAGGTTGAAACCAGCCGCCGCGGTATCGCGCCGCACGTTCAGGGGCAGACAGTTCGCTGCGTCATCATCCGTCAACCCAATCTGCGCTGGCCGGCGCCGGATGAACTGCCCACCCTCATCACACGCCGGAAAATTCTCGCTGTCGACCGCCGCGGCAAATATATATTGCTCAGATTCACCAACGGCGCGGTGATATTGCACCTGGGCATGTCCGGCAGCCTGCGCATCGCCACCCGCAACACGGCTATCCGCGATCATGACCATGTCGATATCGTACTTGGCAACGACAAAATTCTGCGCCTGCATGACCCGCGGCGTTTCGGTTGCGTGCTATGGACGGACAACCCCGCCGAACAGCACAAGCTGCTGGCCAAACTCGGCCCTGAACCCTTGTCCGATGAATTTAACGGCGCGTATCTGCACCGGCAATCGCGCAAACGCCGTTGCTCTGTCAAAGCCTTCATCATGAACAGTCATATTGTTGTCGGCGTGGGCAACATCTACGCCAGTGAATCGCTGTTCATCGCCGGCATCAACCCCAGGCGCAAGGCCGGCTCCATCTCCAGGCAACGTTATGATGCGCTGGCCGACGCCATCAAACAGATTCTTGCCGCCGCCATTGAACAGGGCGGAACCACCCTGCGCGACTTCACCCGCGAGGATGGACAACCCGGCTACTTTGCGCAACAACTGTATGTTTACGGCAAGGCGGGCGAGGCTTGCCAGCAATGTGGCGGCGTCATCAAACAGGTCACGCAACAACAACGCAGCAGTTTCTATTGCAGTCATTGCCAGAAATAGCGCTGTGCCGTATTCGGGATTGTTATCCGCTACAAGTGGCGCTATGCTGCCCGCATGAGTGAAACGCGCCACCCTGTCACCGCTAAAATCGGCCTCTGGCTTGGGCCGTTGCTTTTCATCCTGATTGAAACCACAGCTGACCTGCCCACCAACAGCATCACCCACATGGCGGACATCGCCAGCCTGATGGTGGCGTGGTGGATAACCGAGGCCATCCCGCTGGCCGCCACCGCCTTGCTGCCGCTGGTGCTGTTTCCATTGCTTGGCGTCAGCAGCGGCAAGGATATTGCCAAGGTCTACATGAACTCCACTATCTTCCTGTTCATCGGCGGCTTTATCCTGGCGCTGGCGATGCAACGCTGGGGGCTGCATCAACGCATCGCCATGCGCATCATCAGCTGGTTTCACGGCAGCGCGCGCATGATGGTGCTGGGCTTTATGCTGACCAGCGCGTTTTTGTCGATGTGGATTTCCAACACAGCCACCGCCACCATGCTGCTGCCTATCGGGCTGGCGGTTTATGCCAGCAGCGCGGCGTCACTGGATGAGGCGGCCAAGCATAAACTGCTGACCACCTTGATGCTGGGCATTGCCTATGCCTGCTCCATCGGCGGTATCAGCACGCTGATTGGCACGCCGCCCAACATGGCGCTGCAACGTATTTTCAGCATCAGCTTTCCGGAGGCGCCGGAAATCAGTTTTGCGCAATGGCTGTTTTTCGCCCTGCCAATTTCACTCAGCATGCTGGCCGTCACCTGGCTGGTGATTACCCGGCGCTATGCCGGCAAGCAATTTTCCGCCCTGGCCAAACCCAAAAACCTGGAGACAGGGCATGCGATGAGTTATGAGCAAAAAGCTGTAGCCGTGGTTTTTACCGCCACCGCACTGGCGTGGATTTTTCGCCGCAATATTAACCTGGGCGCGCTCATCCTGCCCGGCTGGTCCGGCCTGCTGCCTCACCCCGGCTTGCTAGATGACGGCACGGTTGCGATTGCCGCCGCATTGCTGCTGTTTATCCTTCCCAGCCGGGATCGCTCACGCTACCGCACGCTGGTCGATGTCAACACCATCGCCGAAATTCCGTGGAAGATTGTGTTGTTGTTTGGCGGCGGGTTTGCGCTGGCGAAAGGCTTCACCGCCAGCGGACTGGCGGAATATGTTGGCCAGCAATTTATTTCGCTGAAACAACTGGACACGGTGTCGCTGATTGCCGGGCTTTCCTCCATGGTGGTGTTTTTAACCGAGGTCACATCCAATACCGCCACTGCAGAAATGCTGCTGCCGCTGGTTGCTTCGGTTGCGCAGGCGATTGAAGTCAATCCGTTGTTGCTTATGATACCGGTCACGCTGGCGGCGTCCATGGCGTTTATGATGCCGGTCGCCACCCCACCCAATGCGATTGTCTTCGCCTCCGGCAAACTGCGCATTCAGGACATGGTGACTACCGGCCTGATTATCAACCTGTTCGCCATCGTCATCATCACGGTCATCACCTGGTGGTGGGGAAGCAGGATTTTTGCGCTGCAATAAAAAGGCCGGCAATCATGCCGGCCTCATCATCGCCGGAACTGTTTCTGTCAGAAAGAGTAAACCAGCGTCACTGCGGTTTCGCTATCGGTTTTTTCCTTGCCCGCTGGTACTTCGGAATTGTTTTTGACTGTCAGCGTCAGCTTCATCGCCAGACTCGAATTGATGTTCGCGGTCAGCGCGGTAACGGACTTGGTGACTGTCAGATTACTGGCCACATCCGAAGTAAGGTCTTCAGTGAAGGTCGAGTTATCTGATATTTTCCAGACATATTTGGCGCCCAGCCGGACCAGCCCTTCCGTGTCTGTCTGCTGACTGACACTGTCCTTGACCGAGCGCACACCGGGGCCAATTTCCAGATCCAACGTCATGTCTTTATCGTTGATAATGCGTATGCCATAACCGGCTGCAAGCGTGGCCTGATAGTCAAAACCACTAAAACGATCCTTGTCATAGTTCAGGATAATGAAGGCGTAATCGGTTTCATTGAATTTGTAGTCTGACTTGCCTGACAGCTGATAGCGCTCGGCTGAACGCGTTTCGATGCTGGTGGCGGTGTCAGTGGTTTTGGCGCCAAACGCCTCGGCATGCACATTGTGCCGCCAATTCTCGCCTTTCGTTTCATGCGTGGCGTCAATCTTGGCGTTGATGGTCGAAGTTTCGCTGTTGCCGGATGTCACCACATAGCCCAGTTCGGCTGTGGTTTTCCAGGGCGAGGCTTGTTCTGCTGCGTATGACGCAACACTGGCTGTCGCGCTAACGACAACCAGTGTTGCTACAGCCACTTGCTGCATGTTTTTCATATTGTACTCTTTGCTATATGGAACGATTAAGCGGCATGCTGATGAACGTCCATCTGCGGGTAAGGAATCGAAATACCCGCGGCGTCGAACGCCAGCTTGATTTTTTCATGGGTGTCAAAGTAAACGCCCCAGTAGTCGCCGGATTTTACCCAGGGACGCACATTAAAGTTAACACTGCTGTCCGCCAGCTCGCCAACCGCAATCAGCGGAGCAGGATCATTCAGCACACGGTCATCTTCATCCAGAATCTGCTTGATGATGTCCTTGGCCTTGCGGATGTCGTCATCATAGCCAATGCCGAACACCATATCAACGCGGCGGGTATCGCGCGCGGAAACATTGGTGATAGTGCCGCCATACAGCGCGCCGTTTGGCACGATGATTTCCTTGTTGTCGCCGGTTCGCATGGTGGTGCTGAAGATGCCGATTTCCTCGACCACGCCGGAGACGCCAGCCGCTTCAATAAAATCGCCATTTTTAAACGGACGGAAGATAATCAGCATCACACCGGAAGCCAGGTTTTGCAACGAACCCTGCAAGGCAAGGCCAATGGCCAGACCGGCGGCGCCAATCAAGGCGATAAGCGAGGTGGTGTCGACGCCCAGTTGATCCAACGCCGCAATAACAACAAACAACAGCAACACGGTTTTGATGATGGAGCCGATAAAATTGACCAGCAACTCGTCAACCTTGGCTTTTTTCATCAGTGACTTGGCGACATTGGTCAGAATGCCGACTACCATCTTACCGACGATGAAAATGGCCAGCGCCATCACGATATTGATTCCCCACGGAATCACATAAGTATCCAGCATTTCCTGTATATTGATATTTTCAAGCATGGCGTTTCCCCCTGTTATTTTTAGCCCTTTGTCTGGCAGAGCGCTTGTCACTCTGAGACCCGGGATACTAACATACTGTTTTCAAAACGCTATTAGCGTTATCAATTGTTAACATTTTTTGTAATGAAAAACTCACTCAACACGATTATTGATGTCAAACTGACGGATATCACCCAGTTACCGGTCGATGCGATTGTCAACGCCGCCAACAAAAGCCTGCTGGGAGGGGGTGGTGTCGATGGCGCGATACACGCCGCTGCCGGCAAGCAACTGCTGCGCGAATGCCGCGCGCTTGACGGCTGTGAAACCGGCGAAGCCAAAATCACCTCGGGCTATTTGTTGCCGGCGCGTTATGTCATTCATACCGTCGGCCCGGTGTGGCGCGGCGGCAATCACGGTGAAGCCGAACTGCTGGCCAGCTGTTACCGCAACAGCCTCGCGCTGGCGGCTGAATATGCTGTCAAATCCATCGCCTTTCCCGCCATCAGTTGCGGTGTGTACGGTTACCCCGCCGGGCAGGCGGTGCGAATCGCTGTCGACACTGTGCTGGCCGCGTTGCCGCAATATCAATTTGAGCAGGTCATTTTTGTCTGCTTCAACGAAACCCTGCTGGAACTTTACCGGCAACGGCATTGTCAAAGCGCGCGCCCTATAAATGCTTGATATAAATGACATTCTGTCTTTCCTGTACTATACTTGGTGTCGCTGGATATGACAAACCGCTCAAACAATATTGCAACCATGGCCGTCATCAAACCATTCGAGCGCAGAAACTCGCATCGCTACCGGGTCGAACTGGCGCTGGATCTGGTGCTGGAAAACGGCGGCATTCTGCCGGTAACGGCGAACAATATTTCCGAGCAAGGCTTGCAGTTCAGCTGTGACGGCTGGGTAGCCAATGAAATTGATCCGCGCGGCATCCACAATCACCCGCTGGACAATATCCCGGTCAAGGTGGTGTTCACCCTGCACGATAACAGCAAGCTGTACATACGATGCCATGTAGTGTCGGCGCGCAGGCTGTCGCAGGACAACTATCTTATCGGACTGGCTTTTGCCGACTTTGAGGGTGGTGGCGAAACGCGTTTGCTTGAGTATCTTGAAACGCTCTAGCAGTCTGCAAGCCGAACTGAACCCAATTCTCCTCGATTCCCCACGGGCAGTCCTGCCTGTGAGACATGCCGCTGGCAGGCTTTTTCAACATTCCGCTAGACAAACGTCCATCTTCGCCTGCTGCAGGCTTATGTCTGTCCTGGCGATGGAATAAATATCATTTTCCTTGCATTTCAAACAGTTACTAGCATTTTACAACCAACAAAGCTCCATTCAGCATATCAAACCGGCGCTTTTCGCTGGCCGGCGCGGTATTTTTATTTGCTTATCGACATAGTTGTATATTATAATTTTCTTATATTATTAACTTAATATCTAAGATGGCGGTGAGCATGCTAAACGAAAGTACAGAAAAAACAGGCGCAGGCATCCCAACGTATATTGATTCGGCTATCAAAAAAATCACCATCGTCGCCAAACCTGATTTTTCGGTCGACGGCATGGTCAGCCTGCTGAAAAATCATCAGCACCGCTACCATGTCACCGCTGTCGAACCTGAAGTGTTTTCCGCCTCGCTGGTCAGAGCCCACTGCCCGGATGTGTTGCTGGTGAACAATAATGTCAACCCCGGTTCGCTGGACGACTATTTCCGTGAAATCAAGCAAGCCTGCAAGGATACAATCGTTCTGCTGTTCGGACATGGCATGGATGACAACACCCTGTACATGGCGATGCGCGCAGGCGCCCGTGGTTATCTGAATGACAAAATGCGTGGCGATCACCTGACAACCGCACTGGACACCGTGATGGAAGGCGGTTACTGGGCGGAGCGCCACATATTGTGCCAGTTCATTTCTGACAAGTCGGCCCATGACAGGGTGGATGACAACGTCAAGCTGTTAAGCGAGCGGCTGACCGCGCGCGAGATGGAAGTATTGGAGCTGATTCTCAAGGGCATGACCACCAACGAAATTGCTGAACGCATTTTTCTGTCGCATCAGGGGGTGAAGGCGCATCTCACCAACCTGTTCCGCAAATTCAATGTCAAAAACCGCGCTCAATTGATTTTGACTGTACTGAACGAAGTCAGCCCGCTGCAGCAGTTTTCTGAAATTGTCGAAGCCGGACTGAAAGCAGCGCGAACCCGCAAGTCCGGTCAGCATCGCGCCGCCTGAGCTTGTTGCAACAGTCCACTATTGTCCCAGCCGATTCACTCCTACAGCAACCTGATCTGTTTTCTCCGGTTTAAATTAATAAAGCAGGGCTGACCATGTTTTGCAATGTATCCTGCGCATCCCGACCTCCATTGCACCAGGCGACGACGCGCGGCCCCCATCAGCCCGATCAAGCCGAAGCCAAACAACAAGGTCACAGATGGAAACACCACTCGCGCCATCCAACTCCTCAAAAACAAATACCCTATCTCACTTCCCGTGCTGTTGAAACCCGTACCACCGTTATCATCACTGCGATGTTCGGCGCCTTGATAGTTGAGTTGCCCGTCACTGAACCCCGGATAACCTGCGTCGCCATTCGGCGCATTCATGGCCGCTATCCAATTTTGGCGACATTCCAATTCATTGATCCTGCCGCAGGGTCAATACCGGAAAGACCAAAGGTATTACTCAGATCCGGGTTGGCATCGCACAACCATGTACATACACTGCCCGCACCCTAACCTGGCGACAAGAGCAGCAGTGGTTGTGGTGGCGATGCAAAAGATATAAACACCTGCGCACATTGCGGTCGTAAGTGTTTTGTGTTTTCATTGGCAAACCATCAGAGGTTTACAAGAAATTGCTTTGTTTTGGTAAATATAATCAACGCAAAGAGAGGGGTAAATCACGTTATCGTAATTCACCCCCCTCATCCTGCTAACTTCTATCTACACGCCACCCCGCAACGCCAACTAATCCGAGCAAGCCTGATCCAAACAGCCACATCGCTGCTGGAACCGGTACAGCCGAGACCACGCTCAAACGCACGGTGTCTGACAGTGTTGGGTCAAGAACATAACTCAGATCCCACGTCAGTCCTGCGCCCAATGGTGCGAGCGATGTATCCAGAGTACTGAACTGGCCAACGATGGTATCAGCAGCCAATATATCGAAGCTGTCACCCAGAACGGGCATAAATGAATTGTCCAACGAGACACTCAACAGTCCGTCCAGCGTCGCGGTACCGGAGATATCCAGAAGATCGTGCAGCGCAGCATCCTCCAGCCCGATAACCAGCTCAGCTGCCGCATCCTGTGTGTAATCGCCATTCACCAATAAGGTACCCGTAAAAACACCAAGACGCGTCTCGTTAACAAACGAGTTGCCAGGGCCTACGTGACCACCGGTGTTGTTTACATTGGCATTGATGGTTCCGGCACCCGACAAATCGCCCGCCAACTCAATAACACCGGCATTGAGCACGGTATCGGCCGCGGTATTGATGGGCTTGGTGTTTAGCTGTAAATCACCATCCGAATAGATGCGCAAGGTATTCGCCGCGGTCTCAACTGCACCGGTTCCAATCGTACCGCTGCCACCGTTAGCAAACGTGATAACGCCCTGTGTAACTTTCAAAGCGTTTCCGACCGTCATGCTGGCGCCGTCATGTATAGTGACCGTGGTATTGTTGGCTGCACCGGACAGGCTTGAACTGGTAACATCCATGTTAAGACTGGCGTTCAGACTGGAACCCGCGCCTCCGACATCGACAGTCACTTGCCGCTTGTTGCGCGCCGCCGCGCTACCCACATTCAGTTGTGTTGTGCTGACCACCGCAGCATTCGAGACAGTCAGCGAAGCATTGTCGCCCGCGCCCACAGCCAGGCCATTGCTGTCCAATCGACTGCCAGCACCATCGACTGTCACGAAACCACCATTTTCGAAGGCTACGGTCGTTTGGCCCTGGCTGGCCACCTGCGCGCCACCAGAAATATTCAGGAATCCCTGGGTCTGCAGCCCCACGTCGATGGTAACCGCATTCCAACTGGTGCCAACGCCATCAATATTGACTACACCATCGCCACGGGTGATATGGCCACGTAATGAGCCGATGAGTCCCGAGCCGGTTAGCGCTGCTCCATTTTGCACGGTCAGGGTAGAGACGCCGGTTCCACCGCCCAGGCTGACAGTACCATTGGCGACGGTACCAACCCCTTCTATGAGCGCTGTGCTGTTCGTGCTTATCCCGATATTGCTGTCAAAACGGGCTGCATTGCTGATATGCAATGCCCCGCCAATATCGACTATGGTGTTGTTGAGGAGCGAAGACCAATGGGAGCCTGCGCCACTAATATTCAGGGCGCCCATTACATCGGTTGAGGAACTGATATTGGCGACCCCACCATTAACGACATTGACCGTACCGTTCGCATTGATGGTATTGAAGTTTGAGGCTTGCCAGGTGGCGCCCGTGGAAATATTCAGCGTTGCCGTTGAACCGCCGGCGCCAACTTCCGACACCTGGGTGGACAGCGCGCCATTTCGGACCGTCAGATTGGCGATGTCACCCGAACCCTGACCCACTTCCAATGAAGACCCGACGGTAGATGTATGCGTCAGATTATAAGTGAATGCGCCCAAGTCCAGCGTGACTGTATCGTTACCTATCCGCAGCTGATCGATGCTTTGGTTCCCGGCCAAGCTGACATTATAAGCGGCGCCGCCAAGGTTAAATCTGGCTGCATCAGATGGAGAAGGCGCTATCCCGCCTGTCCAGTTTGATGCCGTACCGAAGACGCCACCTGCGGCATTATTCCAGTCGATATCTGCGGCAATGCCCGTTGTTGCAAACAATGACAGCGCAACCACACCGAGTAAATTGAGTCTGGTATATGTGGCAAGTCCATCAAAACCTATATACTGATTTACCGCCTTTACTTTTTTCACACCCTACCCTCTTAAAATTTTAAATCAGTTAATTAAGTTCTACTCTTTTGGTTATCGGGGGGCATCACAAAAGGGAATATTTTCCCATTCATTTCAACCCTACTATTTTCTACGAAAAAATTTAAGACAGGGTTCCAAAAAATTTAAATTATTTGTAAATATTTCTTGAGCGGTTGCTGAATCTTGCGCATTTCTGCGACGGATAGTCACATCACATTATCGTAAGCTGTCCTCTGCCACCGTCAACTTCTATCCGTACGCCGGCGCGCAACCCCCACCAGTCCGAGCAAACCGGAACCAAACAACCAAACCGCTGCGGGGACTGGCGCGGCTGCGACATTATTTCGGATTAACCATGAACCACGCTCAAACGCGTTTGCGCCAAAAAATATATCCACCTTTAAATCTGTTCTGAAAGATGCCTTGGGATTCACGCCACCACCAAGATCCAGATTGACAAACGGCGTAACATGAAAACTCGGGAATCCCGGCAGGATATCGGATGTATAACCCCAGGTTCGAGTTTGACCTATGTTCCCCCCCGTGATGCCAAAATCGTTCTGGAAGGCGTTGGCAAACGGAACGTTGGCCGCTGTTTGCCCGGCATCAATATCGGGCGCGCCATACTCCTGAAATAACGCCAACACTTCCGCTTTGGTTGCAAAACGATAATCGCCAAAATCCCCGACCTGGCTGTTAATGTTATTATCCACAACACTGTATGACATTCCATCGGTTGCCTGTAATGATAACCATTCTTTGCCATTGGAATCTGTGATCAAATTATAAGCACTTGCACCAAAACCGTTATTAAATATAGTTGTGCTCACTACCGGCGCCGCTTCAACCGCTGCAATTTGCACAATCAGGCTTATTGTCACAATCGAAACAATGTGAATGCCTTTCTTTGAACGCTTTATTTCTCTTTTCATTATTTTCTCCAGTAATCATAGGGACAGACCACATTTCCGTGATCTGTCCGCCGATTTACTTCAGGTTAAGGGAATACACCCACATCCAGATGGTCAATCGACAGATCCTGGCTACCCGCTGAATTCGGTCGATTGTGTTGCGACATGATGCGCGCGCGTATCGCGCCACCGACCCCGACAAAGGTATTCACCTTGGCCACGACCGGTATCACCTGTTCCTGATCGTCCGCCGTCTGGTTAACGCGGCCGATCTGCTGCCAACGACCCTTTTGGAAATCCCACAGATAAACGAATGTTCGTTGTCCGGGTGGCGGGTTGCCCGCGCCAGTCTCGACTGTGACCAGTAATTTGCTCACTGCGGGTAGAGGACTGACCAAGTCTGCCTCAATCGCGGCGGTGTGGAGACTTCCCGCTACTCCGGTGTTATCCATTATCAGCCTAATGCGCTGCTCATCGGAAACGTCCAGTTCGGCAATACCGGTAATCGGCTGAGACAGGGTACCGTCGGTCACAGTCATACCGGTCAGGATGGCCTCTTCACCAAGGTCACGAATATCCAGGCATACGGCTGTTTCTGGTTTGGCCAACTGCCGCTGTACTTGCAAGCGGCTGGCGCTGGAAAATGTTCCTACCGATAGTGCACCAGGGTTAGAACCGGGATTCATAATCCCGTGTAGGTCATGCGCCGCGCCCCAGTTATGTCCCATTTCATGCGCCATGAGAGTCGCCATTGAGAAAATTGACATACGATGGGTTGGTGGCCTGAAAACAGTCTTGAATACGTCTGCAAAGGAGTAACCCAACGGTTCACCGAATGCGTTTACTCTTGCGCAAGCTTCTCCAGATGCTGTGCCCAGTACGGGGCCACTGGGGCCAATATTGCTACTAAGCACTTGTCCGATATCATGGACAATCCCGGCACTGGTAAACGCATTATTCATAACGAGCAAGGCGGGGAAGAGAGAAAATCTCTGGTTGCCAGGAATATTGGGGTTGCCATCACGATAAGGATCCGTTGCACTGTCAGGGCGTATGATTACCCCTGAAAGCACATAATGAATGCCCAGATCACGTTGCATCGGCACAGCCACCAGGGCAACCAACGTCCGCACGAAAGCCTCTTGCTGTTGTACGGTGGTCCTTCCAAAGTCGCGCATATTGGTTAAGAAAAATCCTGAGTCTGTATCAATGGCAACCTGGGCAACATGCTGCAGGCGACGCCCGGTCGAACCGATAGCCGCCGTAACGGGGGGCTGTCCCACGAGTGCCGCGCCCAGTGCTGGCGCGGCCAGCGCGAGGTTGCGCACAGGACTGTTGACGGCGCCTGCAGCATCCGACGACGGAATCACATCACCCTGAAAATCCACCCCCGGCTGTGGCGCCACATCACTCGCCTGATAGAGCACATGCTCACCGGCCGGATGCCCGGCCACATGCCCAGCCACCGGCTCCAGCCAGAATTCGCGGCCATCACCCAGTTTGATTCGCGCGTTACAGCCGTTATTGGTAAAACCTCCGGCTACGATGCTGTCGTGCTGTCCACGAATACGGCCACGAAAAGTATTGACCGGGCTGGTCACTGACTCACCCAACACACCATCGTTGCCTTGCACCATAAACTTGTAGCTATCTCCACGTACATCGAAAGGGTAAATATCGATTACCTGTTGCACACCATCAATTATCACATTCAGCGTAGATGGAATCTTCAACGGTTGTGAAGCCGATTGCGCGAGAGGCATGTTGATTAATACACCCCCATTGATGCCAAAAGCCTCATCAACTTGATCATCGGCGACAACATTATTGGATACCAGCAGGGCAACCATCGGTAACGCCAACCAGATTGATTTATTCGTTGCAATCATAATTGTGGTCTCCTCAAGTTAAATAGGGGCAGATCCCGTTTTCGTGATCTGCCCATCGTTGCTCTAGCCTCTATCCGTACGCCGGCGCGCAACACCCACCAGTCCGAGCAAACCGGAACCAAACAACCAGACCGCTGGAGGCACAGGAACAGCTGCCGGAGCTTCAACAACGCTCAAGCGTACAATGTCAGTCAGGGCCGGATCGAGGATATAACTGACATCCCATGCCAAGCCCGCAGCCAATGGGGACAGTGTATTTAATCCGCTAAACTGACCAAGGATGGTGTCAGCGGTTAAGATATCAAAAGTGTCACCAAGAACAGGGACGGGAGTAAAGAAAGGTCCACTACCAAATCCTGTTGTCACCAGACTGATATCCAGCAACCCATCCAGTGTCGCTGTACCACTTACATTCAGCACATCGGATACCAGAGCAACATCCCCGGCAAGCACATTGGCGAAGTCAATATCAACATCGAAAATCGAGCTTGCATCCTGACTGTAATCACCAACGACGTTTAGGTTACCGACCTGGATAGCCGGATTGATAAAGCTGGATATTTCATTTTCCAGTCCACCCGCACTCATCGTACCGCCACGGATCTGAACACTACTGGTCAGCATGCCTGAACCCCGCAGCACACCCCCGCTCTGGATATCCACAAGACTGGCATTCAGTGTTGGTACACCTACTGCAATCGGGACGCCTTTATTAACGTCAATACTGGCTCGGCCACCAACCAGAAGTTGTCCACCCGCACCCACTGCCACGCCATTGGCGACAGCAGTCGCACTGCCAACGACAACCGTACCACCGGTATTAATATCCATCGTTCCCTTGCTTAGTTGCAACAGCCTATCCGACGACAATGAAGCACCATCGTGTACGGTGACGGTAATATTATCGCTGATTGACGTGCTGCCTATGCCACCCATACTGATGCGATTGCTGGCGTGTACGCTTGAACCGATGCCACCGACATCCACCGTGACCACTCTTTTTGCTCTGTCGGCCGAGATGCTGACATCAAAGTCCACCGCATTCACCGCGCCACCATTGGATACCGTCAGAGAACCATCCTCGCCACCGGAGACAGACCCCCCGCTGATGATGATTCGACCCAGGCTAGTGGAATTACTGGTGCTGTTCCAGGTAGATCCCACCCCGTCAATCACCACTGCGCCCGGGTTTTCAAAGGCAATACTGCTTGTGCCTGTTGAGTTCCAGGTGCCACCGTTAATAACATTGATAACGCCTGTTCCGGCGGAACCCGCAATAACGCCGCTGGAATTCCAGGTGGAACCCACACCATCTACAACAACCTTACCAAAGCCTCCGTTGATACCGATGCGGTCAGTACCAGTGAAACCGTTACCCACATTACCTGCGGTCTGCGAGGTATCCAGCAATGCGCCGCCGGAGATGGTAACCAACGCAGGATCAAGTAATGTGCTGGTATTACCGAACCCGGTTCCAACACCGCCTACATTCATAAAATCGGTGATGGTGACGGTTGTCCCCGCACCATCAATCAACACATGTCCATTGCCCTGACTGAGGAGAGACTCGGCAGTAAAACTTGCACCATTAATAATGCTGCTGCTACCAAAGTTAGTCAGACCATTGCGAAACGCAGTGCCTCGATTAGCACCAGTGAAAGTCGTGCCAACACCATCAACTATGAAGGAGCTGTTCGACTGCACACTCACTGTACCGTTCAGAGTTGCCCCATTATTCACGGTTACCGCTCCCGTGCCCTGTGCAATTCCTGCCGGTGTCGTACTGGCATTGGAACCAATCAGCATAATCGTGTCCAGGGTAGTGTTGGCGCCCGTGACCGCGACACTGCCTGTACTACCGGCTAAACCGACGGCAAAAAATGCAGAGGGTGTATTGCCTGGAGCAGCGGGAAACGAACCACCCGGTAACAGCGTTCTATGTGTAAAGAAACCGTTGCTGATCGACAAGCTGGCGTTGTCACCCGGTAAACGCCCGACAACTACCGGATTTGCATCAGTAAACGTTTGCACCGGTCCCGGGTTAGCGTTCAGATTGTAGATAAATCCGCCCAGATTAAAATTGACATTATCGTTGCCAATAATCAGACGCCCACCTTCAAAGTAATCACCGGTTAACGTGACACTGGCGCCCGCACTACCCAGATTAAACACCGATGTGTTATCTAAACCCGGGGGTGGCGCCACGCCGCCAGCCCAGTTGGCCGGGTCGGTAAGTACACCACCAACCGGGTTGTTCCAGTTGAATTCAGCCGCTTGCGCATTTCCAATCGCAAGCGATAACCCCAATATCAAACAGACATATGTATTGCCATGCGATCGAGACCACATATGATCGGCTATTTTTTCTAATTTACACAGTAATTGCAGGTTCATTTTGGAATACTCCTGGCCTTGCTTGGTTGCATTTTATTGATAGATCAAACCCATAAAAAGGGATTTTTTTCCCATTTACGACACATCCTATTGCTTTCCACGAAAAATATCAACACAAAGTTCCAATAATGTTGAATTTTTTAGATCCACTTTCTGAGTGAGTATTTACCTTGCGAAAACGCTAGATTAATTCTAGGTTTTTGAGTCCCCTAGAGCTGCAGCCGTTGTTATAATATGATAAGATACTGATAATTATAATTTTTCACTTAAACGCTAGTACAATGCCTCTACAGAATAGCTTTATAGAACCTTAATATTTATGGTTGCAATAAATTCTCACATCAGCTTGGCGCTACAAGCCTCTGGTCTTTCCTCCGTTATGGAGCGGCCTAGTACTAACTATCTGCACACAGCGTATTGGCATTCGTTACAATTTGGGAATGGCAACCCACTTGTCTTATGAGCAGTAATTCACACAGCTTGCTGAACGTTACCGCCGCAAAAATATTGCGGCCCCTCATCCGTATATTGATTCGTAATGGCATTGCTTGCGGCAACTTGGAGAATATCGTGCGCAAGGTCTACGTTGATGAAGCTTTTGCCATGGCCAGGAAAGCAGGCGGCAAAGCCACCGTTACCAGTATCTCTGCACAAACCGGCCTATCGCGTAAAGAAGTGAAACGCCTGAAAGAGCTTGAAGCTGACACTGCTTCAACAAATAACCAGAAATACAACCGCGCTGTACGTGTAATCAGTGGCTGGTTAAATGACAGAAATTACTCAAACAGGGACGGCCAGGCGTTGCCGCTGCCATTAACCAGCGAAACCGAAAAATCCTTTACTCATCTGGTAAAAGACTACAGCGGTGACATCACCCCCAAATCGATGCTTGATCTACTCAGCAATTCTGGCTGTGTACAAGTTATCGGCCAAACGGTTCAACTGGTGAAACACGCTTATGTACCGGGTAATGATTCTGAGGAAATCCTCAAAATACTGGGTATTGACGCAGCGGAACTGATTTCCACTATTGACCACAATCTAACTTGTGGCAGTGACGAAAATTATTTCCAGCGAAAAGTATCTACATCCACCCTGAAAAAGTCTGAAGTTGGCAAGTTTGAGGAATATTCCCGCCAACGCGCACAAGCCCTGCTTGAAGAACTTGACAGCTGGCTAGATAAGCATTCCAGCACCGATGAAAATGATGATACGCAATATGTAAGTCTGGGGATTTATTATTACCAACCCGAGATGGAGTCCGAAGAAAGATGATTGCTACCACAAGAAATTATTTATATCGTTCTGTAGTCACACTGGTTACAGCTGTTTTTGTTGCCGCATGCGGTGGTAGCAGCGGTTTGGGACTCGCCGGCATTGGCGGAAGCGGATTTGTCGCATCTGGCAGCATATCTGGATTTGGCAGCGTCATTGTCAATGGCGTGAAGTTCGATACCAGTAGTGCAACATTTGATATTGATGGCGCACCAGGCACACAAAATGACCTTTCAATAGGAATGCGTGTCTTCGTTGATGGCGTCATCAACAATGATGGCGCCAGTGGTACCGCAACCCACATACGCTACAGCATGGATCTGCAGGGGCCGGTTACCATGCTCAGCAATATCGACCCTCTCATTAATAACGGTGAGACACGAACATTCAAGGCTCTTGGTGTAACGGTCGAAGTCAATTTGATAAGTACTCATTTTGAGATATCCAACGCCATGAATATCCCTGCCGGAACCACTTTTGATTTCTACGGGACAGCTGAGGGATTAAAAAACAACAACCATGTTGTAGTTAATGGCTTTTTCGATGAGCAAGGTGTATTACATGCAGATCGCATTGAGCTGAGGCGCATAATTTTCGATGCGCCAACCAGCACCATTTCTATTAAAGGAAGAATAAGCGCGTTAAACAATACCATATTTAATCTAAATATAATTAATAACACCAGCATCAAGGTTGACGCCACGGCATCCCCTGTAATCGAAGGTCTGACTAATGGCCTGGAAAATGGCGCCTTCGTCGAAGTAAAAGGCGTTTTCGATCCAGTGACCAATACAATTACCGCCAGCAAAATCAAAGCTGAAAACAATGTCCTAAACAACAACAGCAAGGCCAGCATCGAAGGCATCGTTTCTGGATTTAACGGGCTTGCAAAAAACTTTATGGTAGATGGTTTTACTGTTGATGCCTCAGGCGCTGGCGCCAACCTGCTACCGGCCAACATCACCCTGCGGAACGGGTTACGCGTTGAAGTTGAAGGCCCTGTAATAAATGGCGTTCTACAAGCAACTACTGTGAGGATGCGTGCTGGCGAAGCGAAAGTACATGCCAGCGTCCTAAACTCGCCGTTAGCGGGTAACGACAGCTTTACTGTCGAGCCGGTGAGTGGTCAGGCTATCACCATTACCACTACACAATCCACCGAGTACAACAATGTACCCGGCAAGGTGCTCACTGCTGGCGATTTCCTCAGAATACGCGGATTTGAAAATGCTGCCGGCGGCGTTACAGCTACCAGAATCACTAAAAGAACCACTAACGAAGACGTTATTGTGGAAGGTGCCGTCACTGCTGGAAATGCAAACAGCACAAACATAACAGTGCTAGGCATCACCATGAACATCGACGCCAACACAACCCAATTCAAGGACATCAATAATGGCATTCTTACACAACAACAGTTTTTTGATGCCGGTCACGCCTTGACGGGCATCAGCCGGGTTAAATTACGCGACCGCATAAATAACAGTGGTGGCGCTTCAACGCCACCAGATGGCATCGCAGATGATATCGAACTGGAAAATTAAGTAAACTCTGATTTATTCAGAGTTTCCTTAACTTGGCAACCAACAGCTGACCAAGCAATAAAGAAAGGCCGTTCTGACTGCGTGAACGACCGAAGCGGCATATTTAGTTGCCGGATGCAATACAAGCTACTTATTTTTATAAACCCGTTGCAGCTGTATACGTTCATATTGCGCGCGCCATTGGTTAAACTCATCAAAAGGAAGGGCTTTGCTGTAATAGTAACCCTGCCCAATATCACAACCAAGTTTATTCAGGATGGCGCTCACGACAGAATTCTCAATACCTTCTGCTGTAACCTGCAAACCCAAATCATGCGCCATACGGATAATCGCTTTTACTATCTGATAATCGTCCCTATTTTTTCGCATATCCAAAACGAAACTTTTATCAATTTTTATCTCATTGACCGGCAAGTGCCTGAGATAAACAAGCGAACTGTAACCCGTACCGAAATCATCAATGATTGCTCGCACCCCCATACTTTTCAAGCGAAGCAGGATATCTCGGGCAACTTCCGGTTCCTGAATAATGGCATTTTCCGTTATTTCAAGACTAAAATATTTCGCGGGCAGATTTACTGCATCCAGACACTGCTTAACATGCTCCGGCAAAGCCTCTTCATGCAAATTGAGCGGGGAAAGATTCAAAGATATTTCAGCTGGCTGACCCTCGCTATACCACAAAGCCGCGTCCCTGGCTGCTATCTCAATCAATTTGACAGTCAGATCAGTAATATTGCCGTTGATCTCCGCTAACGGGATGAATTTATCAGGAGAAAGCAAGCCTCGTTCAGGGTGTTGCCAACGCACAAGCGCTTCAACGCCTTTCAACGAACCATCCTGCAGATTTATTTTTGGCTGGTAGTGCAATACAAACTGCTGGTTTCTAACCGCCTCACGCAGATCATTATTGAGCGTGAGTTTCTCCATCGCCCGCACACCATAATCCTGGTGATAGGTAGCGTAATGACACTGGTTTTTTTTAGCTACATACATGGCTATATCAGCCTGACGCAGTAGTTCTTCTGTATTTTCAGCCAACCGGGGGAAATAACTTATTCCAACGCTGGCGCCGATGCGCAGTGACCTTTCGCCTACATGAAAAGCACGTCGCATTTCCTCGACCATAACTTCTGCAACCACATCGACGTTATTTATTGCACCATGCAGCAAAACCGCAAACTCATCACCCCCTAAGCGTGCTACCGTATCGCCTTTGCGAATAACTTTTCGCAACCTTGTCGCAGCTTTACGCAATACCTCATCACCCACATGGTGCCCTAATGTATCATTTACCTCCTTAAATCGATCCAGATCCATCAGTAATAGCGCAAATGGCTCAACCTGTCTGCCACTCGTTAACATTGCCTGCCGCATTCGATCTTCAAGCAGCAGACGATTTGGCAACCCTGTCAGCGCATCATGCATAGCCTGGTGCCTCATTTTTGTTGCGTGCATTACCAACTCATTTCTCATCAAGTCGAGATCTACAGCCAGATCACGTATATCAGTCACGGGTGATTTCACATCCAGGTCAGCCGTCGCATAGCCGTTCCTGATACTCCGCGACGCGCGCCGCAGTTTTTTAAGTGGCAATGTCATACGTCGTCCCAGATAAAATACCATCACCAAATTTACAATAATGTATGCCAATATGATTAGACATAGATGAAATAAAATCCTATTGAGTTGCTGTGTCAACGGAGCCTCATCAAAACCAATACGCAGTTCAGCAATAACTTCTCCATCATTCATGTAGACAGGTACTGAAATAAAATATATTTCATCACCATGCATCCCAAATTCAAAATCTTCCACAAACTCTATATCTTCACTTATATCAAAAAGACTCTTCACAACCACGCCATCAGCCAATACGATTTCAGCAAACATAATGTTTCCACTAAGGATGATCTCGTCCATCAGACTAGTCGTTGCATCGCGATTGACGCCAGGATTGAAGGGGGCAATCGTCGACGCAACAAGCCCCGCCGAAAAACGCGCATCACTGATAAATTGATCTTTCAATGTATTACTGACGTAATACAGCAAACCACCTAGCAACAGCGGAACCAATACCACATGTATCACGACTACGCCCGTCATCAGCCTGCCTGAAAGACTTGTGACTTTGCGCTTAACTGTACGGATATCTACCATAAGCGCTGCACGACCTGTATATCATCCCGATCAGCAACTGCTGTTGAAGCAACGAAGGTAACGTAACCAGGCTTGGCTTTCAGCTTCTGAAATAACACATGACGAGTTTCACATTGCTCAGGCCGTACACCACCATGCCTGAATACACGCGCCACCAATTTTCGTTCATAATTAGTCTTAGACATAAACATAATCTTCTGCAAAAAACCAAGATACATGCCTTCTTCTGTTTTATTGATAAGTGGCTTGATGATTTTTCCATCTTTTTTAACCGGGTATCCAAGAAACAGCAATTGTAATTCTTTGCGGCTAAACATGGTTAACGGCTTTTCTGACGCACTAATAAGCACAACGCGCTCTGACTCTTGCGCACACAACGTTAAGGTCGGCGCAAACAAAATAATTAACAGAAAACTGACATATTTCATGGCAACAACGCACTCCATTGCAGCAGCACCTGATACTCCGCACCTGATGATTTATGTCCCTGTTGAAACTCTATGTTTAGCGCCTGCTTATCCACGCTTTCAAAACGCATCCCAACCAGCTCACGCTTGCCTATATGTTCTGGCGCTAATGCAAGAAAAGGGTCATTTGCATTAGCATAGGTATTTTCAAGCCGGGCATACGCTATCCATCTGCTGTTTATCATATATTCCAGCTGTATATAGCCACTGGAAAATCTGCCTTTATTATCCGCCACTACAGAAGAAATGAGATGATTTTTTATAAAATAAATACTACTCAGTAGCTTACTTCTTCCCGACTCATACAGACCAAATAAACCTGCCTGAAACTGCTTTATTTCCTGACTGGTAATTCCATCTCCCTCAATCAGGCTGTAGCCAGCAAACACGCCGAATTGATCGTTATCGACCACCTTGGGGAAATAGGTGAAGCGCATTGTGTAATTCTCATGAAATGCCTGCTTTCCAGGCCTAAAGAATTCAACAGGCTCCATCTTGCCTTGTTGTATCGCCGGAGCTGCTCCAGCCGCCAGATTAATATTCAGGTAACCGCTATCAAAATAGTGGTCTGTTTCATACAACACACCAAAAACATGCATCGGCAATATACCAGCACCATCTTCAAACGCTGCAATCGATGGGCGTGCAATACTTGTCTGCAGGTATGCACCGTGGTGATATTCAGTATTCCAGAACCCAAGGGGATTATGAAAACGACCAAACCATAGTTTGCTGTTCTCATCTAATGCATATCCGATCTGTATGCGTTCAAATTCTTTTTCATCACGATTGATAAAATACTCGGCCAGAAACAATAACTTTTCTTCTTCGTATGAATAATAAAGATCAACACCGGCATTAACCTCTGCCCCATCCTTACCGGCTGGCGCGCCACTACCTGTAATATTCGATACTCTTATATTAGGGAATATAAAAAAATCACCCGGCAGAACGGTGACTGAAAACGCATTTCTCCCACAGCAAAGCAACAAAAAAATTGTTACGCCAAGGAATTGCGCGATAATTTTTTGTCTGGATGGATTAACTTGCAGCCGTAAGTACAGCGCGTGTATATCAATCATATGCTGTCAGGTATAGATAAATTCGCCAAATTTCTGTGTAATATCCAGTTTTCTGCTCTAGCTAATTGTTAAGGAAACTCTGATTTATTCAGAGTTTCTGCGGCACTCGGATGTGCCGCCATTTTCAGCAACTAATAAGCTGTTGAAAATGAAGAAAAAGGTAAAATCGCATTTTACCTTTTTCGTGCTCTGATAATTCAGGGATGAATTATTCAGAGCATCCTTAATAATCCTCATGCGACACGATACACGTTGAACATGCTGCTGATGGTGCTCATATATGCTGCATAAACTATGCATTTTCCTTGTCTCGCATTTGTCTGAGACTTTTTCACTAACCTGCGCTGTTATTTCACACCTGACATTACCAGACACACAAACATGCTCAGCGTAAACTCAGCATTATTGACATGGCAATATTGTTAATCGGACTCACCATCCGCATGCACTACATAGTATATACCCTGCAATGCAAAAATTGGTTAAATTTTCCCAATAAATTTATGGCATCGCAATTCCATGTCACAAGCGTACGCATTGTCACGAATACAGTGAGTACTGGCGGGTTGTATGACGAAATAATTGGCCAGAACCTCATGATTTGTTCGCCCCTGTATAGTGATGCATGGATGCACCGTGCGAATCTAAGGATAGAGTTATCGATGTGAAAAAGAAGCCATATTACATCGCAATAGGCGATTTTATTTTTTCTTCATTTTCAACAACTTGTCTGCTGGTGAAAATGGCGGCGCAACCTTGGTCTCAGAAACCCGAATAAATCAGAGTTCCCTAATAATAATACGCCAGTTCAAGACGCAATCTGTTATCCCTGGTAAAACTGGCGAATGTGCTGTCGAGCTCCACGGCGCTGACGCCGCGCGCCTCGACGGACAATTTGTAACTGTCGCCCAGCCTGCGACTGGCCTCAATATTATAAAACTGTCCCTCACCTTCCAGATCGGCGACCAGGCTGGCGAGAATCTCCGTGCTTTGCGCATCATTGAAGGTAAGACGCGCGCCAATGACCAGATCATTCTGGAACGGGCTGCTGCTGAAAGGGATGCGGGTAACATCATCATCCCGGCCATCATATAAATATTCAGCAATCATGCCGATATCCATATCACTGTCGAAAACACCAACGAAGGTGTACTCAAAACCGGCAGCGGCGGCGGCAAATGTCTTGCCCTGCCCGATGCGGTTGATGGCTTCCAGTTTCCACAACCAGCTGCCGATGTTGGCTTGTAAATCAATGCCGGCCTGACTGATTTGTTCGTACAAGGGAGAGATTGCGCTGGGAAAACCGTTGGGCAAAAGCGTGGCGCCGGGCGCAATCACAAAACGTGGCTCCCTGCTGGTTCCATTGAAAAAAGACAGACCGATATCCCAGTCGCCCACACTATGGGCATAGCGAATGGCGTAATCCACATGACGTTGTTTGTCGCTGTCCTGGTATTGCGGGTTATCGGTATCAATCGGCGCGGCAAAACGCGGGCGGCCCTTGACGCCGGGGAAGGTGCGTTCACGAAAACCGGGCAGCACAAACACGCTGACAACACCCCAGTCGCGAATAAAACCGAGGTTTATCATCGGTTGTCCCAGCTTGTCTTCACCGTCCAGGTTTTCAATCACGTCCGACTGGTTGATGACATCAACCAGGTGTATCGATTCGGTCACCCCCCAGAATACCTTGCTGACGCCAACAGTGATTTCCCAGTCATCAGCGGCGTGCAACCAGGAAAGCTCGCGGATGTCGCCGCGCGTGCGCTCATCATCGTGCTGATCCTTGCGGTAAAAACCCTTGAATGAAAACAGGTCATAGCCGTCGTTCCAGTCATGCAGGTATTCCGGCTCAACAGCGGCGGAGAGATAGCTGTCTTCCTGCCTGGGGTAGGCGGCGGTGCGGGGAAAATAAAGAAAATCAGCCGACAGGTTGCCGCGCCATTCTCCTGCGGCGACAGCCGTTGAAGTGAAAACCAGAATCACCAGTGCTTGCTTCAGCATGTGACTTACTCACAAATCAAAAAAGGAATTCAAGGTCTGGCGACAAACCCGTGGCCAGCAACACACTTGCGGCGCAAACGGTTACGGTAACAAAGTATCGCCCATCAGGTAGCGGTCGATTTCGCGCGCGGCTTCGCGGCCTTCGTTGATGCCCCACACCACCAGTGACTGGCCACGGCGGCAGTCGCCTGCGGTGAACACGCCATCGCGGCTGGTGCGGTACTGGCCGTATTCAGCCTTGTAGTTGGAGCGCTCGTCATAATCGATACCCAGCGGATCGGAGACATAATGCTCGGGGCCAAGAAACCCCATCGACAGCAACACCAGACCGGCTTTCCAGGTTTTTTCGCTGCCGGCGACTTCCTGCATTTCCCAGCGGCCGTCTTCGGATTTGCTCCATTCGACCTGTACGGTTTTAACGCCCGCGACATTGCCGTTGCCGTCGTCGATAAACTCTTTGGTAAGAATCTGGTATTCACGCGGGTCGCGACCGAAGGTTTCCATGCCCTCTTCGTGACCGTAATCGACACGGTAAATCACCGGCCACAACGGCCACGGATTGTCCGGCGCGCGTTCTTCCGGCGGACGCGGCAGCAATTCAAAATTAACCAGCGACTTGCAGCCATGACGAATCGAGGTGCCGATACAGTCGGTGCCGGTATCGCCGCCGCCAATCACAATCACATCCTTGTCTTTGGCGGAAATATAATTACCGTCTTTCAGATTGGAATCGAGCAGGCTTTTGGTGTTCTTGCTCAAAAATTCCATTGCCGGATAAATGCCGTTGAGTTCACGGCCAGGCACATCCAGATCACGCGCCCGGGTGGCTCCGGTAGCCAGTAACACGGCATCGTATTCCTTGATCAGGTTATTGATGTCGATCACTTCCGCGCCTTCACGCGAACCGTCGCCGCCGACATCAGCGTTGGTAATAAACTCAACGCCTTCTTCGTGCATGATGTCGATGCGGCGCTGCACAACATCCTTGCCCAGTTTCATATTGGGAATGCCGTACATCAACAAGCCGCCGATGCGGTCATCGCGCTCGTAAACCGTGACATTGTGGCCAACCTTGTTGAGTTGCGCGGCCGCCGCCAGACCGGCCGGGCCGGAGCCGACGATGGCCACGGTTTTGCCGGTGCGGCTTTCCGGGATTTGCGGTTTTACCCAGTCTTCTTCAAAACCACGATCAATGATGGCGTGTTCGATGTTCTTGATGGTGACCGCCGGCTCGATAATACCAAGCACGCAGGAGCCTTCACACGGCGCCGGACAAACGCGGCCGGTGAATTCAGGAAAGTTGTTGGTCTTGTGCAACCGATCCAGCGCTTCGCGCCAGCGGTTGTTGTACACCAGGTCATTCCATTCCGGAATCAGGTTGTTGATCGGGCAACCGTTTTCAGACTGGCAGAACGGAATACCGCAATCCATACAGCGCGCGCCCTGGGTTTGCAGGTGCTCGATATCGTGCTTGCCGGTAAAAATTTCACCATAGTCCTGCAAACGCACCGTGACTTCGCGGTACGGTTCGATTTTGCGTTCAAACTCTTTAAACCCGGTTGGTTTGCCCATTGTGTCTCACTTCAGTCGAAACGAATAATGAATGGCGAACGATGAAAAATGCGCCGGCATTTTTCGCGCTTCACACTCATTGATTCAGTAGTTGTTATCAGGCGACTTCCTTGCTTTTTTCTTTTGCCATTTCCTGCAGCACACGTTTGTAGTCGGTCGGCATCACCTTGACGAACTGTTGCAGCGACGCTTCCCAGTTGTCGAGAATGCCGCGCGCCACTGTCGAGCCGGTGTATTGCATGTGATTTTCAATCAACTGTTTCAGCTCGGCGATGTCGTCATCGTCCTGCATGGCTTCCAGTTCGACCATGCCGGGATTGCACAACTCACTGAACTTGCCGTCGCGATCCCAGATGTAGGCCACGCCACCGCTCATGCCGGCGGCAAAGTTGCGGCCGGTATCGCCCAGCACCACGACGCGGCCGCCGGTCATGTATTCACAACCGTGATCGCCAACGCCTTCCACTACGGCTTTGGCGCCGCTGTTGCGCACGCAGAAACGCTCGGCGGCGATGCCACGGAAATAGGCTTCACCGCCAGTGGCGCCGTACAGGCACACATTGCCGACGATGATGTTGTCTTCCGGCACAAAGCTGCTATTGCCCGGCGGGTACACAATAATGCGGCCGCCCGACAGCCCCTTGCCGACATAGTCGTTGGCGTCGCCTTCCAGCTCGATGGTGACGCCTTCGTACAACCACGCGCCCAGACTTTGTCCGGCGGAACCTTCCAGTTTGATGTGCACGGTGTCATCCGGCAGCGGCTTGCCCTGGTGCGCCTTGGCCAGTTCGTGCGACAGCATGGTGCCGACCACGCGGTTGGTGTTGATCACCGGCAGTTCGATTTCGACTTTTTCACCGTTTTCAATCGCCGGTCTGGCGAG
The DNA here is from genome assembly GCA_026995045.1 of Gammaproteobacteria bacterium. Classification (GTDB taxonomy): domain Bacteria; phylum Pseudomonadota; class Gammaproteobacteria; order SZUA-229; family SZUA-229; genus S139-92. The sequence goes on from JALWPK010000050.1 coordinate 79,590, forward strand.
GCGAATCAGTTCATTGTCCAGCGCCTTGTCGAGGCCGTGATCCTGCTTCATGGTGTTGTACACCTGCACGCCATCATGCGGTTTGTGCGCCGGCGTCAGAATGCCGCTGAGGTCGATGCCCCTGACTTTCCAGTGATCGACAGCCAGATCGGTTTCCAGCACATCAACGCGGCCAATCATGTCGTTCAGCGTGCGGAAGCCGAGTTCGGCCATGATTTCGCGCAGTTCCTCGGCCACCATGAACAGATAGTTCACCACATGCTCGGGCTTGCCGCTGAATTTCTTGCGCAGATCCGGATCCTGGGTGGCGATGCCCACCGGGCAGGTGTTGAGATGACACTTGCGCATCATGATGCAACCCAGCGTAATCAGCGGCGCGGTGGAAAAACCGAATTCTTCGGCGCCGAGGATGGCGGCGATGGCGACATCGCGGCCGGTCTTGAGCTGGCCGTCGGTCTGAATCACCACGCGCGAACGCAGGTCGTTCATCACCAGTGTCTGGTGGGTTTCAGCCAGCCCCAGCTCCCACGGCAAACCGGCGTGTTTGACGGAAGTCAGCGGTGAGGCGCCGGTGCCGCCGTCGTGACCGGCAATCACAATGTGATCGGAAAACGCCTTGGCCACACCGGAAGCGATGGTGCCCACGCCAATCTCGGACACCAGCTTGACGCTGATGCGCGCCGACGGGTTGGCGTTTTTCAAGTCGTGTATCAGCTGCGCCAGGTCTTCAATCGAATAAATATCGTGATGCGGCGGCGGACTGATCAGCCCCACGCCCGGCGTCGAATGACGGATGCGCGCGATGTTGACATCGACCTTGCCGCCCGGCAGCTCGCCGCCCTCGCCCGGCTTGGCGCCCTGCGCGACTTTAATCTGCAACTCGTCGGCGTTGGTCAGGTACCAGTTGGTGACGCCAAAGCGGCCGGAAGCAATCTGCTTGATGGCGGAGCGTTTGGAATCGCCATTGGGCAGCGGCTTGAAGCGCTCGGCGTCTTCGCCGCCTTCGCCGGTGTTGGACTTGCCGCCGATGCGGTTCATCGCAATCGCCAGCGACTCGTGGCTTTCGGCGGAAATCGAACCGAAACTCATCGCGCCGGTGGCGAAGCGCTTGACGATTTCCTTCGCCGGCTCGACTTCATCCAGCGGAATCGGGCCGCCGTTCACATTCTTCTTGAATGTCAGCAGACCACGCAGGGTGGCGCCGCGGGTGGCGTGCTCGTTGGAATATTGGGCGAACTGTTTGTAGGCTTCCTTGCTGTTGCTGCGCGCCGCCTGTTGCAGGTTGGCGATGGTTTGTGGATTCCACATGTGCAACTCACCGCCGCTGCGCCAGTGAAAATCGCCCGGATTCGGCAGCACCGGCAGGCGCACTACGTCACGGCTGGGATAACCCAGTTCGTGACGGCGCAGCGATTCTTCCGCCAGCACATCCAGGCTGACGCCCTTGATGCGGCTGGCGGTGCCGCAGAAACTGCGCTCGATGACATCTTCGCCCAGACCGACGGCTTCAAAAATCTGCGCGCCCTTGTAGGACTGCAGGGTTGAGATGCCGATCTTCGCCATCACCTTGAGCATGCCCTTGGCCACGCCCTTGCGGTAATCGGCGACGATGGTGTCGTCATCGTATTCCTTGTGGTCGAGCAAACCATCGCGCTGCGCCTGGAACAGGGCTTCGAACGCCAGATACGGGTTGATGGCGTCCGCGCCGTAACCGATCAGCAGGCAGTGGTGATGCACTTCGCGCGCTTCGCCGGTTTCCACCACGATGCCGATGCGGGTGCGCAACTGTTTTTTCACCAGATGATGATGCACCGCGCCGGAGGCCAGCAGGGTGCTGACGGCGACACGCTCGGGGCCGACATTGCGGTCGGACAGGATAACCAGGCTGTAACCGTCTTCAATCGCCTGCTCGGCCTGCTGGCAAATGTCATCCAGACAGGCGTTGTGGCCAGCCGCGCCCTTGGCCTTGTCAAAGGTGATGTCGATGGTCATGGCGCGCCAGCCGCGGTGGTTCATGTGCTTGAGCGCAGCCAGTTCTTCATTGGTGAGAATCGGGTGCGGCACGCGCAGGCGGTGGGCGTGCTGCTCGG
>JALWPK010000051.1 GCA_026995045.1 Gammaproteobacteria bacterium
GCGCCATTGTCGGCCTGCCGCTGTATGAAACCGCGGCCTTGCTGGAAGGGGCGGGCTATCCGGCCTTTGCCTGCCCATGAAGACCCTGCTGCTTGTTGACGCGGCGCCGGGCGAAGTGCGCGCCGGGCGCTTTGATGCACAGGGCCGGGCGCTGGCGCTCTATGCGGAGCGGGCCTCGGAGCGCAAGACCCGGGCGCAGGCCGGTGTGCTCTATTGCGGCCGGGTGCGCGCTGTCGATCCGGCACGCCATGCGGCCTTTGTCGATCTGGGGCTTGGCGCGCCGGGCTTTCTGCCCCTGGGCACGTTGCCGGATGGCGTGCGCGTGCACGAAGGCGCGGCCCTGGCCGTGAGCGTGCACCGCGAGGCCATTGCCGAAAAAGGCCCGGTGCTGCGCCTTGCGCCGGACCAGACGCCGTGTGCACACCAGCCCTGCCCGTCGCGCCTGAAGCCCGCGCCAGAGTTTGTCGCCCGCATCACGGCCAGGGGCGATATGGTGCGCGAGGCGGACCGGGAGGGGCGCGACAGGCTGGACGAGGCCTTTGCCGCGGCGCTGGAACCGCGTGTGCCGCTTCCGGGCGGCGGCGCGTTGTGGATCGAGCCCACCCATGCCCTGGTGGGCATTGATGTGGACACCGCCCGCAGCACAGCCCCCGCGCACCAGGTCAACATGCAGGCAATTGCCGAAATCCGCCGCCAGCTGGACCTGCGCCGCCTGGGCGGTCTCGTGGCCATCGATTTTGCGCCGTCAAGGGGCGCGCGGGCACGCAAGGCCCTGGAGGCACGCCTGGCCGAAACCTTTGCCGCACCTCATGAGCGGCTGGAACTCGCCCCGCTTGGCCGGTTTGGCGCGGTGCTGCTGTCACGGCCGCGGCCATGCCGCTCTGTGGTAGAGGTGATGCTGGACGATACCGGCCAGCCAAGCGTGGAAACCCTGGCCCTGGCCGCCTTGCGCGCGCTGGAAAACGAACACCGCGCCAATCCTGGCAAGGCCCTGGTGCTGCATGTTCCGCCAAAACTCATGGCCTGGCTCACGGTGCATGAACGGTGCTGGGCCGATTCGCTGAAAGCGCGCCTTGGCGGGCGCCTGGACGTGCGCGAATCCGCCCATCTTTTACATGGTCATTATGAGGTCACAGCCCAATGAGCACGCACTGCCCGGTCTGTAACAAGCCCGTCAAGGCCAAATACGCGCCATTTTGTTCGCAACGCTGCAAGGATGTCGATCTGGGGCGCTGGCTGAAAGGCGTTTATGTGGTGCCCGGCATGGACAGCGAAGAGGCCGGAAGCCTGCCCCCGGAAGAGCCCGGCGGGGGGCAAAAGCACCGCCCCTGAGCCATGATGTGCACTGGCCTGTGCAAAGCCATGGATTCTGCCATGGACAGCGCCGCCGCGCTTTCCTATAAACCCCGCTCCCCTGCCGGAACATTGAACCCGGCAAGCCCGGCGCCCGGGTAGCTCAGGGGTAGAGCAGTGGACTGAAAATCCTCGTGTCGGTGGTTCAAATCCGCCCCCGGGCACCATTTTCCAGCCAGCTTTCATGCCGATTCCAGAATCGCTTTCACGCAGGCTGCCGCGCCCTCTTTCCAGTGCGGCAGGCGCAGGCCAAAGCGCTTTTGCAGGCGGGCGCAGTTCAGGCGCGAATTGGCCGGGCGCTGGGCCGGAGTTGGATAGGCAGAGGTGGGGATCGGCTTCACTGCCGCCACCGGGCCCTTGAGGCGTGCAGATTGCGCAAAAATGTCTTCGGCAAAGCCGTGCCAGCTGGTCTCGCCGCTGCCGGCGGCGCAATACACGCCCCAGGCGTCATCTGGCACACGCTCCGAAACGATCTGCCGGCTCAGCTCCATGACGGCATCCGCCAGATGCGGCGCATAGGTGGGACAGCCAAACTGGTCGGCAACCACGCCGAGTTCATCGCGTTCGTCCGCCAGCCGCAGCATGGTTTTGACAAAATTGCTGCCCCAGGGGCTGTAGACCCAGGCGGTGCGCAAGATCAGGTGGCGCCCCCCGGCCTTGCGGACCCGGTCTTCCCCCGCCAGTTTGGAGCGTCCGTAAACGCCCATGGGCGCCGGGATGTCCGCCTCGTCATAAGGGCTGTTTTTTTTGCCATCATAGACATAATCGGTGGAGACATGGATCAGTGGAATATCAGCCTGCGCACAGGCTTGCGCCAGAGCGCCGGGGCCTTCCGCATTGACCGCAAAGGCCAGATCCGGCTCGGATTCGGCCTTGTCCACCTGGGTATAAGCCGCCGCATTAATCACCAAAGCCGGATCATGGCAATCAAGCGCCGCTTTCAGGGTTTGCGGCTGAGTCAGGTCGGTTTGCGGCCGGGCGGCACAATGCAAGGCACAGCCATCAGGGGGTTTTGCGGCGGCCAAAGAGCGCGCCAATTGCCCGTTCGCGCCAATGACGAGAATGCTTGCCTTTGCCATTGCAGGGTCAGCCTGCTTTTGTCATCAGGCCGAGGCGCTCGCCGCCATAGATTTTCTGGTGCAGCGGACGCCACCAGTCTTCATTGTCCAGATACCAGGCTATGGTTTTCTCCAGGCCGCTGTCAAAATCCTCTTGCGCCCGCCAGCCCAGTTCATTCTCCAGCTTGGACGCATCAATGGCGTAACGGGCATCATGGCCGGGCCGGTCAGTAACAAAGCGGATCTGCTCGCGCCGGGGCCGCGCCGCCGGGCGCATCTGGTCCAGAAGATCGCAAATGCGGTGCACCACCTGCAGGTTGGTGCGCTCATTGCGTCCGCCGACATTGTATTTTTCGCCAAGGCGGCCCGCGCGCAGGATCAGGTAAAGCGCCCGGGCATGGTCTTCCACATAAAGCCAGTCGCGAATGTTGGAGCCATCGCCATAAACCGGCAGGGGCTTGCCGTGCAGGGCGTTGATGAACACCAGCGGAATGAGTTTTTCCGGAAACTGCCGGGGTCCGTAATTGTTCGAGCAATTGGAAATCAGTGCCGGAAAGCCATAGGTGCGCCGCCAGGCCAGGGCCAGATGGTCCGACGCTGCCTTGCTGGCCGAATAGGGCGAGGACGGATCATACGGCGTGGTTTCGCTGAACAGGCCGTTTGGGCCCAGCGAGCCATAGACCTCGTCAGTGGAGACCTGCAAAAAGCGAAAGCTTTCCTGGCGCGCACCGGGCAGGCTTTCCCAATAGCGCCGCGCCGCCTCCAGCAGGGTATAAGTGCCAACGATATTGGTGCGGATGAAGTCCCCGGCCCCGGTGATGGAGCGGTCCACATGGCTTTCCGCGGCCAGATGCATGACCGCATCCGGCTGATATGTCTTGAACACATCAGCCATGGCCGTGGCGTCGCAAATGTCGGCCTTGACAAAATCATAGGCCGGATGGCCGTCTAGCGCGTCCAATGAACGCAAATTGGAGGCATAGGTCAGCGCATCGACATTCACGACCTCTTCGCCTGCTTCGCTGACCAGATAGTGGCAAAGCGCAGAGCCAATAAAGCCCGCGCCGCCAGTGACCATGATTTTCATGTTTTGCGCCTGTGTTGAACGGGGGGCCGGATTGCCCTTGTCATAAGCAGTTTTCCTGCACGCAACAAGTCAAGTCGAGGGCTTGGGGCGTAGGCTTCATATATGCCATAGAATGATAACCGTCAGGGTTTGAGCTAAATTGACCTGGCCATTGGGGCGGCTATGCTGCCGATCATTCAGCAGAATGACGCCAGATTTGCACCCATTCCAATGCCTTGTGGCCTTGGTTATGCTGACAGCACCTTCATTTGTCTGCAGAGGGGTTGCCGCTAATGAATAATTGGCACAAAAGACCTGTGGAGCCGGGCGGCCTGCTGCTCATTGATGAGGGCAGTGGCACAGGGCTTTTCAATCAGATGCAAACCATAACACAGGGAAGGTTTGTCATGAATGATTGTGTAATAATGGCGCAAAAAACCGTATGCACCAGCGTTAAATGCAGGATTAAGGCATGGCTTCAGCTATCAAAAAGCATTGTTGAAATGAAAAACCGGCTGTTTTACATTGTAATGTACGTTATTGATGTATGTTAATGTTTCAACACGTTCGTATCAGAATTTATCATCTGGAGTCGGAAGTTATACAGCCTGCAACACAAAAAAATGCAAAAAGGTGGTGCATTGTGAGGAATGCTGCACCTGCTTCTTTGCATAAGCGCCAACAAGAATGACCAGACAAGGGTGGCCATGAAAAAATCTTCAGATACGGATGCGCATATCGCATTGATAAAACAGCGCCGCAAAACGGCAGCGGTTAAAGGCATTGTGACTCGCCAACGCAAAAAGCTTGTTCAACTTGAGAAAGAGCTTGAGCAAGCCAGAGCAGATTCGCAATCGTGGGAAGCGCGTTTTAAGGAAGCTGAGGCCGAGATCGAGCATCTGAAAAGCAAACATGACAACGAGAAGCGAGAATACACACAAAAAATCCAGCGCTTAGCCAATGACCTGGCCGTTTCAGAACAGAGTATGCGCGCCATCAGGGCCTCCACGTCCTGGCGTATAACCCGGCCAATGAGACTGTTGAAATCTTTTCTGACTGGGCGCACCGAAAAAACTGAAAAAAAATCGATTAAGCCTCTCGGCTCTGCCTTGCAGGTGTATAGGAAAAAAAGGAGACCGGCAAAATATATCCCGCGTCTGCAGGCTGAACCTTTGCGCCACCCATCTGTGCGTGCGATTGCATTTTATCTCCCGCAATTTCACACCATACCTGAAAATGACCAATGGTGGGGAAAGGGGTTCACCGAATGGTCCAATGTGAAACCGGCCAAGCCTCTCTTCAAGGGGCATTATCAGCCACATATCCCCGATGCACTTGGCTATTATGACTTGAGCAAACCAGAGGTGATGGCCCAGCAGGTGGAGCTGGCAAAGCTTTACGGCCTTGGCGGATTTTGCTTTTACTTTTACTGGTTTGATGGAAAGACCTTGCTGGAGATGCCAGTCAGGAACTATCTGGAAGATAAAAATCTGGATTTTCCTTTCTGTCTGTGCTGGGCAAATGAAAACTGGACCCGCCGTTGGGATGGTCTCGATAATGAAGTGCTCATCGGCCAAAGCCATTCTGCAAGGGATGATGTTGCTTTTATCAAGCATATTGCCCAGTATGTGCGTGATAACAGGTACATTCGAGTCAATGGCAAGCCGCTGATACTGGTGTACAGGCCGCAACTTTTGCCAAATGCGAAGGCAACAGCCAAACGCTGGCGGAACTGGTGCAGAAAGAACGGCATTGGCGAAATCTACCTGGCTTATACCCAGTCCTTCGAAACTGTGGATCCGGCTGAATATGGATTTGATGCAGCCGTTGAATTTCCACCAAACAACATGGGCGTGCCGCCTTGCAATTCACCGGAGGTAAAGGCCTCTTCCAAATTTAAGGGACATGCTCTTGATTGGTCATATCTTCTGGAAAGAAGCCGTAATTATACAGCTGTTCCCTATGCCTTGCACAGAGGCGCATGTCCTTCATGGGACAATACGGCGCGGCGCGGCGCCAATGCGACCGTGCTGCTGAATGCAAATCCGGACGATTTCGAGGAAATGGTCAGGAATGCGGCCCGCGAGGCCTGCAAGACGTTTGCTTCCAGAAGTGAGCGCCTGGTGTTTATCAACGCCTGGAACGAATGGGCAGAAGGCACACATCTGGAGCCTGATAAAAAATACGGCTATGCCTGGTTGCAGGCTATACGCCAGGCTTTGCAAGAGGTTCATGGCGCGCCTTCAAAAAGAATTGTTGTCGTTTCCCATGATGCACACCCGCATGGGGCGCAATACCTTTCCCTGAACATCATCAAAATGCTGAAGGAAAGGTTCGGCTATACGGTCGACATCGTACTGCTCGGTGACGGACCGTTGCTTCCAGAATTTCAGAAACTGGCCAGGGTGTATAATCTGAATGGCCAGGATCCCAGAGCCGGTATGGCCAAGGAGCTTGCGCGCGCTCTATATGAAGCTGGCTCGGATATTGCCATATGCAACACCACCGTTTCAGGTCTTTTTGCACAGACATTGAGTGAGGCCGGAATCAAGGTTGTCAGCTTGATTCATGAATTGCCCAGCGTCATAGAACAATACGGCCTGCACGAGCACATCAAAAGCATTGCCGGGAATGCCCAAAAAATCGTATTTCCAGCAAAACTTGTAGCCGACGCCTTCGAGCGCTTCGCGCCGCTGCAGCCCGGCCAGAAGGTATTGCGTCCGCAAGGCGTTTACAAGCGTAACCGTTTCAGGACGGCTGCAGAGATCAAGGCGGCTGCCTCCGCCTTGCGTAAGCAATTCAACCTGTCCAAAACAAGCAAGATTGTTCTTGGCGTTGGTTATGCTGACAAGCGCAAAGGTTTTGACCTGTTTGTGCAGACCGCAAGCGAAATCAGTAGTAAAAATGAAGATATCATATTTATATGGGCTGGGCACCAAGAGGTTCATCTATCTGAAGAATTATCTTCTGTTACAGAGAGTTTATGCAAGCGTGGCGCTCTGATCTTGCCTGGACTGGTGGAAGATACGGATCCGTATTATGCTGGTGCGGACATTTATATGCTAACATCCAGAGAAGACCCTTATCCGTCAACTGTGCTGGAGGCGCTGGACGTTGGCCTGCCTGTTGCTGGTTTTGAGGGGGTGACAGGCACCACAGACTTGATTGAACAGATGGGCGGGAGGCTTGTTCCGGCTTTTGATGTCTCCGCTATGAAACGGGCTGTGATGGCCTTGGCTGGCACAAAAGGCAAGGCCACCAGGTGGAGCAGAATGGAGGCATTTCGCCAGCGCCATGATGTTTCGTTTCAGGGATACATTCATGATCTGCTTGGGTATATGGGATGCGCGCCATATCGCGTGTCCGTGGTTGTTCCCAACTATAACTATGCGCAATACCTGCCCGGACGCATTGAAAGCATTGCCAAGCAGACCTATCCCATCAGCGAGCTCATCATTCTTGATGATGCCTCATCAGATAACAGTCTTGATGTCATTAAAATCCTGGCCGACAAGCTGGATATTCCTGTTCGAATTATAGCAAATAAAAAGAACAGAGGGTCAGTATTCCGTCAGTGGCTTAAAGGCACCGAGGCCGCAACAGGCGACTTTGTATGGATAGCCGAAGCAGACGATCTATCGGAACCAGATTTTCTTGCAACGGTAATGAAGGGGTTTCAAGATGATGATGTCGTTTTGAGCTATTGCCAATCGAAGCAAATATCAAGCAAAGGAAAACTTTTAGGCAGTGATTACCTCTATTATGTTAAGGACATATCTCCCACCCAATGGCAGCAGTCTTACAAGCGCGGAGGGGAAGACGAAATCACGAATGGTCTCAGCGTCAAGAATACCATTCCCAATGTAAGTGCTGTGGTGTTTCGGAGAGAGGCCCTTCTGGATGTTATGAAGACGCATATTGATGAAATAGCGCGGTACCGTGTTGCAGGAGACTGGTATATTTATGTCAATCTTCTGCGTCTGGGCAGCGTTGCATTTCATGCGAAATCTTTAAATCTTCATCGTCGCCATAATGAAAGTGTAACCATTAGTCGTTTTGGATCAGAAGAGCTTGAAGAGATAAAATCAATGCAGGAATATGTTTCCAAATATTATTATATAGATAAAGAGTATCGCGACAAAGCATCTGCATATCTTGAGCAATTAAAAAAGCAATTCACGCTTTAAATTGTACGTAAAGGGCATAAGGCCGCGCTCTCCATAACAGGCGAACCCGTTGCGCCCCCTGTTTTGATGGTTGCGGCCTGGTCATGCCCGGGTCTTGTTCCGCCAAAGCGTGTGCAGCTATGGCCGGCCGCCCATGGCATGTTCACGGCTTTCCGCGCGATACAAGGAAAGAATTCAGCAAACAATTATCGCCTGTGTCGCGACAGTCTCACCATGGAAATGCAGAAGCATGACATGATCACATGGCCAGCGTGTCCTGTTTTTTCCGCAAGCAAGCCATGAGCAGGCCATGTGCACGCCAGCCTTGAGGCGCAAAGACCAGTTCCGGCCACTTTCGAGCCAGAATCAGCCAGGGAACAGGCCACTTCAAGCCAATTCGGACTATGGGAGGCGGGACAAGTTCACGTCTGTCCCCAACCTTTCACACAAGCGCATAATCAGGGTGGGGAGGGCCATCACAAATGGCTCTGCGCAGATGAATAAGATTGTGAATCAAGGTCCTGCATAGCCTTGCGGCCCTTCAGCGGCACAAGGGGTGCGGCCATACGCGCAACTCACGTCCTTGAAAGCTCTTTTCCAGAACATCAAACACCTCTGCTATCCTTGGGAGAAACGGAAAAAGGATTTCTTTCAGGAACAGACCCAAATGAATGCGCAAAAGCGGCTGAGGCCCAAGGTCCGGTTGAACTTGGAAAGTGCCGTCAAGTGTCATCAGTGGGCAAGTGTGTATTGCCGGGAAGGCGGGCTTGTCGTATCGTCCCGGGGGTTCATCATTCCCCCCATTTTCGGCAAAGATTGCCAAAAGCGGAGCGAATAATTTGCTGCCCCTGGCGCTTCGATATGACAGGGGCTATTTTCACAGAAAGCAGCAGGCGAATCCGTTGAGGCTTGCGTAATTCCAAAAACAACATAAACATGGGAAGAGTGACGTGTGTCGCCAATGGGAAGACATCGCAGGGTAATGGCAATGCGTTGTCAGTGGCGATGTCGTCGATATAATGCATTTTATCAAGACCTTAGCATATATGATTATAGTTTACCAACCGCTTCACTCCCTCCATCCATTACGAGAACATGGACGATCATGAGATGACAGACTTGGCAACAATTGCAAGAGATGCAGCCAGACCGTGGAAGGATAGTCCGTATTATAAAAATGCGGAAAAGTATACAAATATATTTTGGTCAAACGACTCCTTGTTTACAAGATTGTTTAATGAGCTCAATCTCAATTCAGTCGTTGAGCTTGCTTGTGGGCATGGCCGTCACTCTGAAATTCTTCAGTTGCGCGCAAAGAAACTCATACTCATTGATGTCTTCGAAGATAATCTTGATGCATGCAGGGCAAGGCTGGCCGATAAACCAAATGTAGAATATATTCTAGGTAATGGCTATGATTTCCAGCCCATTAAAGATCAATCGCAAACCGCGATTGTTTGCTATGATTCCATGGTGCATTTCCCCCCGGAACTTGTAAAAAGCTATCTTCTTGATGCTTATCGCATTCTTGAACCCGGAGGGATGGCTCTCTTCCATCATTCGAATTACACGTCTTCCGGTGACCAGCATTATGGAAAGAACCCAGGTGCACGCAATAACATGAATCGTGCGCAATTTAATGCTTTCGCAAAGGCGGCCTCACTGGAAATCGTTGAAGCATTTGAACTTAAGTGGGGCGGTGTGGATAATCTTGATGGGATTACCTTGCTGCGCCGCCCAGCAGATATTGTAGATCAGGCTCAAAATAAATTAAAGGATCGTTTAAATAAAAGGAAAAACAAGGAGAGAAATGTGGTAACGCACCAAACGCATTTGGGAGGGCCAAAAGGGCAAACCGATTCAAGTTATAAGTTAAAACGATTGAAATTGCCTGCAGACCTGACTGGCAAGAGTGTGTTGGATGTTGGATGCAATGAGGGATTTTTTTGCGACGCAGTTCTCAGACGAGGGGCAAAAAGCGTTATCGGAATCGATATGGATGAGAGGTTTCTTAATGAAGCCAAGGCCCGCTACCAGGACGAGAGGCTTGAGTTTGTTCACCAGGGATGGCAGCGGCTGCCTGAGGGGCCATTTGACCTCATTCTTTGGACCTCGGCCATGCATTATGAACTGGATCCAGCCAAAATTCTAAAAAATATTGCAAACTGCCTGTCACCCAATGGCCTCTTCGTCCTTGAGTGCGGCATATTGCAGACCCCTAAAAAGGAAATGGTCTATTCAATACGGCACGATGGAGGTAACTGGTACCCCACGTTGCCATTTCTTGAAGACGCTCTCACTGAATCCGGGCTGAGCTTCCGTATGGTTTCGCATGCGGAATTGGTTGGGACTGATCCTGTGCCACGAGTTGTTTTTCACTGCAAGAAAATGCTGCCAACAGTTTTGATTGTAGGCGGCCAAAGCCAAATGGGAAAAACACATCTTGCAGAATTGTTGAAAGGGAGCGCAACGAAGGCCATTTCCCTTGATCAGTTTGTATCACGAATTGGTGCGGCAAAATTTGCGCATAACAAATTGCAATCCGTTATACAAAAGGCGTATAATGGTAACAGTCTTAGAGAAGTATATGAGGGCATTGATTCGTCAGGCCTTACTGAGGCATACACTAATCTCATCTCACAAGGCATAGCGGCAACAGACAGGCTTGTGCTGATTGAGGGGTATTTGACAGATAAGCAAATTGAATCGCTTAAAATTGCATTATCAAACCGTGCCCGTGTGTGGGTAGCTAACGCGCAAGCGCCGGCAACACTATAATTCCATTATAATAGAGGAAGAAGGGTGCCTTTTTTATAGACTTGTTTTCGAAGCATAGGGATATTACCATACCTGCAGATTCATGTAAGGCGTCAACAAGATTCAGCTTAGATCCAGGTTGCCGCAGAAAGGAAACCTTCCAGGTTTGCCATATCAAGCTGGAAACCCAGTGTAAGGATCTGAATTTATTGAAGTGCTGTTTGGCCAGTGTGCATGCCTTGTATAGATGGAGGCTGATGCAGATGGGGTTTTCACGATTTCATTCGGGTGGATTATGTGTCCATGGGCCATGCGATTACTCGGTTCTTTGTGACCAGGGCAGCACGATCCAGATCCGCCGGACGGCGGGCGGCTTCAGCAGGGTGCTGCGTAAATCCATGACAGGCTTGTCCTGTGGGCCCAGGCGTTAGTCAGGCCGAGCGTCCATATTGCTTTGGCAGACCACGCCATGATGCGCCCGAACGCAAACCTGAGAATATCCGTTCAGCACCCGCCGGTCATCATCCGGGAGTGCACTGCGTGGCTTGTTCGGCAATAACAGCTCAATCACAGATTACTCGGAGCAATAAGGTTGTGACGTATCATTCAAGCCCGCTTCAAAGAGCATGAAACGCAAACATATCAAATCAGGGGCCCCTTCATGGTGCACGAATTGCCGAAAAGGGTTCAATGGAATCGTGCGCAATTTGGCAGATCCGATCAGACGCTGGGCCTGCATATCTTTTGTTGCCAAAACGGGCGAAACGGGGTTGATAGCGCGGCAAGGCGTTGCGGGTGGATATCGGCATGAAAGACGGGGCGCGGGCTCAGGCGGCAATTGATGTGCTGGACGCATTTGAACGCTCAAAGCGCCCGGCCAAGCTGTGCCTCAAGGACTGGGGGCGCAGCGCCCGCTATGCCGGGGCGGGCGACCGGGCCTGGGTGTCCGGCCTGGTGCTGGATGCGCTGCGCCATCGCGCCAGCCTGGCCCATGCCATGCAGGACGACACCCCCCGGGCGCTGGTGATCGGGGCGCTGGGGCGCATATGGGGCGTGGAGGCGGCGGCGATGGAAGCGCTGTTTGCCGCTGATCCGCATGCGCCAGAGGGCCTGAATAGTGAGGAAATCCAGGGCCTTGCGCGTGATATTTCAGATGCGCCGGATTGGGTGCGTGCCGATGTGCCGGAGGTATTCTGGCAAGACTTTTGCCGCGTGTTTGGCGATCAGGCGGTCAAGGAAGGGCAGGCCTTTGCGGCGCGGGCACCGCTGGATCTGCGCGTCAATCCCTTGCGCGGCGATGTGCAGGCAACATTCCGGGCGCTGAAAAAGATCAAGGCCAGGCCCTCGGACCTGCTGACGCTCGGGGCCCGCGTGGCGGCGCCGCAGCCTGGCAAGCGCGCGGCCCATGTGATGAGCCTGCCAGCCTTCAACAAGGGCGGCATCGAGGTGCAGGACTGGGGCTCGCAGATTGCCGCGGCCTGTGCCGGCCTGATGGGCGGCGAGCAGGTGTTGGACTTTTGTGCTGGCGGCGGCGGCAAGACCCTGGCCTTCGCGGCGGCGATGGCCAATACCGGGCAGATCTTTGCCTGGGATGCGGATCCGCGCCGCCTGATGGCGATCTGGGCGCGGCTGAAACGTGCCGGGGCGCGCAATGTGCAGGTGCGCAGCCCAAAGGACGGCGGCACACTGGACGACTTGCGCGGCAAGATGGACGTGGTATTTGCCGATGCGCCATGCACCGGCACCGGCACCTGGCGGCGGCGCCCGGACAGCAAATGGCGTTTGCGCCCGGCCCAGCTCGAAGCGCGCATGCAAGAGCAAGCCCGGGTGTTGCACGCGGCGGCGGATTGCGTCAAACCGGGCGGCCGGCTGGTTTACGCGATCTGCTCGGTGCTGCCCGGGGAGAATGAGGAGCGCGTGCAAGCGTTTCTGGCCAGCCGTGAAGACTTTGCCCCCATGGACACAGCCGCCCTGGCCGGGCAGGGGGATGCATTGACCGAGGCAGGCAGGGACATGCTGGCGCGGGCGCGCACGCCGGATGGCGCCGTGCGGCTTACCCCGGCCAGCACCGGCACGGACGGCTTTTTTGCCGCGGCCATGGAGAGACGGGCATGAGCATCCATCACGAGCATGTTCTGATCATTGATTTTGGCAGCCAGGTGACCCAGTTGATTGCCCGGCGCTTGCGCGAAAGCGGCGTCTATTGCGAGATTCACCCCTACAACCGGGTCGATGCGGCGTTTCTGGCAGACTTTGCGCCCAGGGCCATCATCCTCTCGGGCGGGCCGTCCTCGGTGCACTGGCAGCAAAGCCCCCGCGCGCCGCAAGAGGTATTTGCGCTTGGCGTGCCGGTGCTGGGCATTTGCTATGGCGAACAGCTCATCTGCGCGCAATTGGGGGGCAAGGTCGCCGCCTCCGACAGCCGCGAGTTTGGCCGTGCGCAAATCGAGATCGTCAGGCAAAGTCCGCTGTTTGCGGGCCTTGAGCGCGAGGAGACGGTGTGGATGAGCCATGGCGACCGGGTCGAGGCGCTGCCTGAAGGCTTCGACGTGATTGCGCGTTCGGCCAATGCGCCCTTTGCCGCCATTGCCGACGAAAGCCGCCGCATTTACGGCGTGCAGTTTCACCCCGAGGTCGCCCATACGCCGTGCGGCGCGCGCATCTTGCGCAATTTCACCCATGAGATTGCCGGGTGCACGGGCGACTGGACCATGGCCGCGTTCAAGGACGAAGCGATTGCCAAGATCCGCGCGCAGGTGGGGCAGGGGCGGGTGCTGTGCGGGCTTTCCGGCGGCGTCGATTCCTCTGTTGCGGCAGTGCTGCTGCACGAGGCCATTGGCGACCGGCTGTCCTGCGTGCTGGTGGACACCGGGCTGATGCGCGCGGGCGAGGCCGATCAGGTGGTGGCCATGTTCCGCGAGCATTACAACATCCCGCTGGTGCGGGTTGATGCCGGGGATGCGTTCCTGGGACAGCTCAAGGGCGTTGCCGAGCCGGAGGCCAAGCGCAAGATCATTGGCGGGCTCTTCATCGACGTTTTCGAGCGCGAGGCCAGGGCCTTGGGCGGTGCTGATTTCCTTGCCCAGGGCACGCTTTACCCCGATGTCATCGAGAGCGTCTCCTTTGATGGCGGTCCTTCGGTCACCATCAAGTCGCACCACAATGTCGGCGGCCTGCCGGAACGCATGAACATGCGCCTGGTCGAACCCCTGCGCGAGCTGTTCAAGGACGAGGTGCGCGCGCTCGGGCGCGAACTGGGCCTGCCGCAAAGCTTTGTCGGCCGCCATCCCTTTCCGGGGCCGGGCCTCGCCATCCGCATCCCCGGCGAGGTGACGCCGGAGCGCGTTGCCATCCTGCAGAAGGCGGATGCGATCTATCTCGACGAGATCCGCAAGGCCGGGCTTTATGATGACATCTGGCAGGCCTTCGCGGTGCTGCTGCCGGTGCAGAGCGTCGGCGTCATGGGCGACGAGCGCACCTATGAACATGTGCTGGCCCTGCGCGCCGTGACCTCCACCGACGGCATGACGGCAGACTATTTTCCCTTCGACCATGATGTGCTGGGGCGCATCTCGACGCGCATCATAAATGAAGTGCGCGGCATCAACCGGGTCGTCTATGACGTCACCTCCAAGCCGCCGGGCACGATTGAGTGGGAGTGACAGGAGCAACATCAAACAAGATAGCTTCACTAGAGCATTTCCGGTTTAGTTTGGCCCATATCCTGCTGCGGCAAAGAAATTCGTGCATTCCTGTTTTGAGAACAGCTCAAGGACTTTGCCTGCGCTTTTCCACAAGGCATCAACGGTTCTTGGAGCCAATCGTTTGATGTGTGCTTTCAGCTTTGAGAAGGCTATCTCGATGGGGTTCATGTCTGGTGAATATGGTGGCAGGAACAGTAGCCACGCACCGCGTTCCCTGATGGCCGCCTTTGCGGCAGCAACCTTGTGGGCTGGCAGATTATCCATCACCACAACATCCCCCTTTTTCAAGGTCGGTGCCAGTTGGGTTTTGATGTAGGTGACAAACGCCGGCCCATCCATCGGGCCGTCCAGCACCCATGGCGCGGTCATGCCCGTTGCACGCAAGCCAGCGATGAACGTCATGGTTTTCCAATGGCCATGAGGAATGGGGGCCACCAGTCTTTGACCTTTGGCGGATCGTCCGCGCAGCCGGGCCATTTTGGTGTTCAGCGCGGTTTCATCAATGAATACGATTTTGCCCAACAGATGCAGATGCCGCTTCAGCCAGTCCTGGCGTCTGCGCCAACGGCGCCGGGCCGCACGCACATCACCACGCTCCTGCTCACTGGCGTGCGCCGTTTTTTTTATAGGTGATCTGCCTGCGGCGCAGCCAGTCATCCAGTGTCGAAGAGCCAACACGCAAGTCATGATCCGCTTGCAGGCGGGCGCACATTTCAGCCAGCGTCAGGTCTGGTTGTTCGGCGATCCAGCCGATAATATCATCGGCAAATGGATCAAGCTTGCTCTTGCGCCTCGCTCTCTTTTTGACATCAACATGGCCCAGTTCTCTCGCCTGCCTGACCAGACGAACCGCCGTAGAAGCTGCCACCTGGAACCGACGGGCCGCTTCGCGACGCGAAACTCCCGTTGCAACCAGATCAACAATGCGAAGCCGTAAATCCCGAGATAATGCCATGAAAATTCCTCCTGACTCCTTGAATCAGAAGAAAACTCTCACGTAAACCAGTTTTTGATTCTAAATTGCCCGGAAGTGCTCTAGGCCGTGAACCCATAAAGGGGATTCCCAAAATGGCGGCTATGTGATTCAAGCTCTTTGAGAGGGGTTTGAATGATGCGTTATGATCTTACCGACGTTGAGTGGTCTGTGATTGAGCCGTTATTGCCGAACAAGCTGCGTGGCGTGCCCCGTGTTGATGACCGGCGGGTGTTGAACGGGATATTTTCAGGTTTGCGCTCGGGAGCACCGTGGCGTGATCTGCCGGAGTGTTATGGGGCCGCGCACCACCTGCTACAACCGCTTCAGCCGGGTCGCAACAAGACAAGCTGGCCGAAAACTGCATCGCTATGATAAAACTCGCCCCAATCCGCATCTGGATCAATTCTTATGAACCTACGGCCTAAATTACAATGCCGGAGCCACTACAATTTGGCGCAGGTACAAGGAAATATTGTGGCATGGAAGGAATACGATAAACCTAACCCATTCCACCGCCTTTTCCTGATCGTCAAGTGAGTAGCAGAAATCGAATGAACGCAAAGTGTTTTCGATTTTGAACAGAGAGGGTTGTGAATCAACATAGCCTGTTTTGGATAATTTGCTTGATCGGCGAAGCACGGCCTTGCATGAAAGATGTTGTCCAGATGCCGCTCTGAGTGCAACAAAAACACTGCCGCAAGCCTTAATATCTTTTGGATTTATATCTATTTCCAAAGTTAGAAATCGTGCCTTGTCAACCGTGGCGTCAATAAAAAGCCCCTGAACTCCATCATAGGACTCATCAAAACGCGCTATGACCCCAACCATATTATCGACATCAAACCCCATACAGACATTGCCAACAAATGGTATGTATGGGTCAAGTTTAATGCACGAATTAGAGCCTTTTGTTATTAAATTCCCTTTAGATTTTTTATGAACAACAGATTCAACAGCATGAGACGAGAAATCAATGCAATCACCTTTAAAGGTATATAATCCGACAGCATCTTTATCTTTACCGGTCTCTCTGCTGGATACCTTCTCTGACTCTTTATAGAAACCGTCTTCTCCATGAAGGCGTCATGTCATTCGTCAGTCAAGTAGATTTAGTAAACACTAAATGACTTTTATCCAATAAGTAGAACTGCCATTGTGGTTATTACATAGCATCGTTTAAGACATACCAATCATCCCAACGACTCAGCTCTGGATGCCAGCGAGTATAGCCATTTTTTGCCAAAAATTCAAAGATGCCATCACGTTTTTTTTGTTCCCCAGCATGCTCGATAGTGATTAAGCCGAACCGATATCTAGTAAAATCAAATGTGCGCAGTATCAACTCCTCACTTCCTTCTGTATCTATAGACAGAAAATCAATATATTCTGGCGCATCGTTCTCGCGCAGCAGATCAAGCAAGCTGATGGTTTCAACTTCAATGCATTGTTCTTGTTTGCGATTGCCGGTGCGCTCGTGAATATCGTCAGGAATGACATCGGATATCCGTGAGAGTTCAGGAATGGTGGTGCAGGAAAATAGGGTGGTTTCACCACTCTTTTGGTGGACACATCTAGTCGAGATGCGGACCTTGCGGTTGGCGTATAGAGCCTCATGCCATCGCGGATTGGGCTCGGCAAGAATGCCTCTCCAGCCATAGTCTTTTTCAAGCAGCAAAGTGTTTGAAAGCGACACTCCGTCACAGGCACCAAATTCGACAAAAAAACCATTGTATTTTTCATGAGTCTGGAACAACACCCACAAATCCTGTAAAATCTGTGCATGAGAGCGTTGCCGTTGCAAAAATGCAAACGAAAAGAAGGCTATTAATTCATCAATGCCATCACTATTATCATGCGCCTGATCAAGGTAATGCCAGAACAGGTTGCCCAGAAATCTTTGCTCAAATTCTGGAAAATCGTCCATTTTTCCACATAACACTTTTGATGCGGCAGACAGCGACATGTCAGAAAACCATTTTTGCTGGAACAGGTTTGTGGACAATGTTATTTTACCTTTTTTATGGCGAAAACCCTTTTGAAAGAGTCTAAAGCAGCATTCTTTTACCATACATTTTTATTGATGTTGATCAAGCCATTCCTGGAACTACCAGGTACAACTTTTATATTGTAACTATGCATTTGCAAAATGCGGATCTTTACAATAACAGAACAACTTAAAGTCGTGTTCAAATATTTCTATAATCAAATCACGCTCTTTTTTACCGATATAATCTCGAACTTTACCACTAGCGTTTGTTTTGTGTTGATCAGCGCGGATTTTAAGTAAATCATCAGAAGCGTCATGTTTTATTTTTTTTATAACCATAATAAAGTCAGTATTAAAGTTTTCAAAACGACCAATAAAATGGTACCTAATCTTAAGAGGTTGCAACAAATAGGATTGCGGAGTCCAGTGGATATCCTTGTGAATATGGGGAATTTCACGAATAGCCTCCAGAAATTGCAGCAAGCTAATCTGCGCATCCTTTGCAAAACCAAGCGATGGAAGCAGGCGTTCGCGCTCCCATTTATTTTTTACAAGTTTGTCAAGATAGGCAGACAATACGCGGGTGAACGGATTGCGTACGAATGCGAAGCGAAAATATTCATCACTGTTGAGTAATATACCAGGGTCAACATCCATTTTCAGTGGTGCTGCTAGGGGGGATTTAACGCGGTCATGGACATTTACGGCCAATCGCTCTTGATCGCCATCCATCTCGATCAGTTGCAACACCTTCTTGATAGTGGAACAGGCGACCTTAGGTGTCTCAACGTACACAAACCTGTGCTTTTCCGAACAATTAACTAAGTAATTTATTTGCGCATCACTATACGGAAGAAAATCTTCAAACTTTGCAATTGTCTTACTCATCACAAAGCCCTTTCATTCTAAAACCCGTGTCGGACGAGCTCTACCTTCGTGACGCCCGGTTCTATAATAATGTTCAAATCCACTTTTTAAACGCCCAGCCTTTACTGCCTGAGCAACATCTGGATTTAGAGCAAGATAGGCTTCTTCATCAAAATCCGGTGGCGGTTCAATGCCATAACCCTTTTTATTAAGGCCGATCAAATATTGCATAGCAGGCCAAGTAAGTTTTATATTGGCATAGAAATTTTTTCCTGCATTGCCACTCATCAATGATTTAAGGCCACTTGAGACATCCACGCCAATTTTCCGCAGTACCTGCTTGTCATTGAGGGCAATTGCCTGGCTGTAACGACACATCGCCACCCAGAATGCATCGCTATGTTGACTTGAAGAAGAATCCAGTTGCTGCAATTGTTTCGTGTTGGAATCCAGTTGCCCTATCATGTGCGATGTCTTATTTTGGATATCGCGTATAGCAGCCCGATCGGCATTAACGTGGAGCCCCATGCCAACCATCACTGACAATGCAGGCTGGTTGGAATGTAGTAGGTTTCGGGCAAACCTGTTCCTTACAACAGCTGAATATTCAAGGTGTTTTTCACGCCCTGCAATTACTGAATTACCTAAAATGCTTGTGTCTCCCCGGTCACGATGGTGATAATTGGCCAGTGGTAGCTGAATCACGCCTATATCTGCCTCGCTAAGAAATCGCAAGTTAAAATCCCAGTCTCCAAGCACCGGGAAGCTTTCATTGAATCCACCAATTTTATTATAGATATCGCGCCGGAACACAAATGCAATTGGTGGAAAAAAATTCCCAAGCGCCATTTCCATAATATGCACATTCTCAACCCACCCTTGATATGGGGATTTGCCATGGATCACTATACCCTTAGGGGTGACCTCTTCCGATACGTACATGGACTTGGTGATGACCCCGCCATATGTTCGTCCCTTTGGGCCATCAAGAAACGCCACTGTTTCTTCTAGAAAATCTGGCTCCCAACTGTCATCATCATCATGAATAACAATATAATCACTATCTACCGATTCAATCCCAATATTTGAAGCAGCCTCCATGCCTCTATTAATTAAATTGTCAATAAGAACAATTTTATGATGATGGCAATTTGCACCTTCTATTGTTTTCTTTGCTAATTCATTGTCGCCACCATCATTAACGATAACATGGATAAAATCTGTGTATGTTTGCCGGGCAACACTTTCTAGAGATCTCCTTAGAAACATGGGACGATCGAGCGTGCGCGTTATAATAGCAACGGCTGGACTGGTGCGCGCCTTGAATTTAGCAGCCCCCCCTCCCTTTTTTTTGATAGCAGGCACTTTAAAGTCGAAACGGCCCAACCCCGCAAGTTTGCGTTGCATAGGATCTGCAATTTCCCAAGGAAATTCAAGAGCAACCTGTCCCGCTTGCCATAAGGCGGCCTTTATTCGCTGTTCAGGGCTATCACCTTGATGGCGATTCTTTGGGGGCAGTAGCAATGGGACCTTCAAAATTTTACCAAAATCAGCCGATCTGGAAATATCAGAAAATATAGCCGTATCTTCATAAGAAGGCAGAACAACAATGCGCGAAACCTCAAACCAAGCCTTACGCGCATTTCTATGAAGTTTTATAGGGGTGTTCCCGTCCGGCAGTTTAGAGAGATAATCAAGAATGCCAGTAAAGTGCGGATCCTTTTTTTTAGTTGGCTGATCTGCCAATATCGCTTTTGATTCTGGCGCCCAAATGTGACCTGCGTCACTTGCACTTAGACGCTCAATACTATCACCTGCCGGTTCAAATATATCCTCTATCATATGACGGTGTAAAATCGTACATGTCTCGGGTTTGTCATATTCATAATTGTCTTGCTCAAATGTGAGCCCGATCATGTTGCGCCAGTATTTACGATTGGTTTGCACAAGGCCATATTTACCAAAATAAGCCCCCCACCATTCAATGTCAGTGAATGCATCGGAAAGTAGACGCTGTGCCGTCCCAGACCACCCAGTATCGATCAAAAGAGCCGTCTTCTTTCCACCCATGCGCCCAGCAAGGTATGATTCAAAAAGTTCGCTTTGTGCAGCAAAATAATCTGAAAGCGCCTTAGCCGCAGGACCATTCTCTGCGAAAAAACTTGCCAACTCGCAACCTTTTTTATCAAGTGATGGATGCCTTATGGGGAAATTTTCCGGGACCCCCTCATGACGGTACATGGCGTAAATAAATTCTCGGAGAGATAAGTTATGGAATTCATTTGACAAAATAGCTATTGCCGAATCTTTATTTCGTGACCACGTCCCTTTTACGGTCATTAATCGTGATATCCAAAAATCATCTGCGCCATGAAGAGGGGGGGCCCCTATAGCAGCGAGGTAAATTTCAAGCGCTCTGCGGATACGGATACCTGCTCGCGAAACAAATAATATTTTTGCACCACGCACCTCATCAAAAAAATTGATGGTTGCATGCAACTTCATGAGATACTCTGCAACAATCGGTCCCAAATACTCAAAACCAAACTTATATCTTCTCTCAATAACGTCACTATGCAAGTGCAATTGGGAGTCAAGCATTTCAATTTCGCTTTTTTTCATAACTTTTACAACTTTGCCCACCCTCGAGTCTCAATACCTTTATTATCCATCAAGGTTATGAATTTGTCTAGCGCCATCCTCCGCTCTTTTTTTTCATTTGCAGAGACAGGAAAATACAAAGCGTTCCACCCCTCTTCACGAGGGCGCTTAACATCCCCAACCCAAGAATCGCCAATATGAAGCACTGCTTTACCTTCTGCGCAAAGTTCTTTTTCGATTATAGAAAATATTTTGCCACTTCTTTTTGACACTACATAGTCTGCGCTCGAATATATATGATCGTAAACGGGGAATTTTATTATTTTTTTTATTATATCAGCTATAATATTTGATGTAAGATACATGTCACTTACGAGAATAACGGTGCCGCCAGAATTTTTAAACTCATTTGACAAACTAGAAAGAATTACATTCTCCTTAAGATTTTTTGATTCATATTCAACCTCCGCTTCGCGCAGCACAGACTCAGACCCATCTTTCAACCCTAAAACCATGCGTTGCATAGCAAAAACTTCATCAATAAGCCCCTCGCCACAACCTTGGACCAACGGTCGGGTTCTGTAAGTCGCTTGCATACCTATAATGCGAGATTGGCAAAAATCTTCCGCCGTCAATGACCTGAGTTTTTTATCATCAGGATACATCTGGCGCAGTTTTTTTATAGCTAAGCGCGAGATTTCCAGATAACGCAAAGCTTCAGGTTTATTGTTACGTAAAAGAAATGTATCAAATACATCAAATGATAAAACACTAATATCATTTCTCTCAATATAATTTTTGATGAATGTTTTTATGGGCACGCCTTTTTCACTAGATAGATACTTTGACCTGTCCGCACAATTGATTAGCCCCCCGCTCACAACTTCGTCAAAATAATGCAACTCGGGCTCCGGCATAACTTCATCTGGGTCGAGATGATCAAGACTAAAATCAGCACTCATTGTAAGGAATCTCCTTATAGATTAGTGGTGGCGGTCAACACCTCACGCTTTCAAAAAAATACAAACAACAACGTACCTTGTAACCATCATTTTATTTAAATTTAAGCGTCAGTCAAGGGGATAGACAACTTAATAACCGTGTGCCCATCAGATCGCCCAGGTCGTCTGGATGAAATATTTCACCAAGGTGCTTGATATGCTGATTTTTGTCCAGAACAGAACCAAGGGCACCTGTTCCTGAACGTTGTGACGCAATGAGTAGGGCGTATTTCATCTAAGCAGCCTATGTATTGTTGTCGACAGGGTTGATATACAAAATTCAATACATATTTCTATTGTTATGCAAGGGTTAGAAATGATCCACAGGGCGACTATATCTTGAAAATAAATTTATGTATTCCACTCCTGATCAATTTAGGCCGTTAGCATACTCAGTTCTCTCTCTCTATCAAGGTAAAATTTCAGTTTCTCATACCTAGGTGTGCATTCTAGGAAGGGCGTGCCGTTCGCATCGGCCGCGCTCAACCATTGCCTGCGCCCTGAAATGGCTCGGCCTCAATCGGCTGGACCGGTTGACCCCGCCGAAGCGCCGCTCCACCGCCATGAGCGCGAACGGCCCGGTGATCTCATCCATCTGGATATCAAGAAGCTGGGGCGATTCAACACGGTCGGCCATCGTATTCTTGGGCACCATCGCCGCAGGCAAAGCCGGGGGCCTTGGCTATGATTACGTCCACGTCGCCATCGACGACCATTCACGCGTGGCCTATGTGGAAGTGCTGGAGGATGAAACGGGAAAAACCTGCGCCGGCTTCCTGGCGCGGGCAACCTTGTGGTTCTCAAGCCCACACGTCAGCGTGCGCCGCATCATGACCGGCAATGGCGTCGGCTACAGATCCCACATCTTTCGCGATACCGCCCGGGCCCTTGGCCAGCGGCTCATCGCCAGATGGCTCAATATTTACAATAGCGAGCGCAGGCACTTTGGCATTAGCACGCAAACACCCATCAGCCACAGAATGAAACAATGCGCATGGGGATGAAAACCATCTGCTCAACGCTATGGCCCATATGCGATAACCCTGCCCGGCGCAGCGGGGGAAGAGATGGCCTTCGTCATTCGACAACCGGAGATAAACCGGCATTCAACGAAAGATGAAAGAGGTTTTGCAACACAAGCAAAGAGAGTGTCTCGGGATTTAAGGATAATTTTACTAAACATATTCACTATCCCCCGAAACATTGAAGGGGTGAGCATGATGCTGATCAAACCGATTCGTAAAGTAACGCCCGGCCAAAGGGGCGCGAGGGTGTGGCATGGACTGGCGGCGCTGGTGCTGCTGGCCGGGCTTGGCCTGGTGCCCGCGGCCGCTTCTGCCGCAGATGCGCGCGATGCCGAGCTGGCCGAAATGCAGCACAAGCTGGATGAGGCCATGGCCGCGATCAAGGCCCTGAGCGGCACCGTTGCCAATTTGCAGCAGCAACTGGCCGAACAGCAGGCGCAGGCGGCCAGGCCCGCGCAAACCGCCAGCAAGGTGGCCGAGCTGGACGAGCGCGTTGAAGAGCTGGAAGACAATGTCGACACCATAGACGAACGGGTCGGCAGCCGCGCGGTGGCCAACGCCTTTGATGCCAGCAAGCTGGACATTGGCGGTTTTGTCGACATTGCCACCACGCTGGCCATTGGCGAGGACAAGACCGAGGCGGCGTTCAACCGCGAGGTGTTCGAATTGCTGCTCAAGGCCAAGCTCGGCAAGGACTGGGACCTGTTCATGGCCCAGGCCTTCGTGCGCAATTCCCCCTTGAGCTTTTCCGACCCTGCCGGGCGCCGTTCGCCGTTTTTTGCCAACAACAATTCGCCGGTGAAGACCGACACGGTGCTGGCCTGGGCGCAATATACCAAGAGCGACATGTTCAAGGTCCAGTTCGGGCGCTTCATCACGCCGCACGGCATCATCAACATCGAACACTTTCCGGCCAATCTGCTGGACCCGGATCAGCCGCAATTCCTGCGGCCATTTCCCGGGCAGACGATTTTCGCCAATTTCTCTGACGGCCTGAATGTTCATGGCAGCAAGTTTGTCGGCAAGAACAAGTTCAGCTACAATGCCTATGCGGCGGCCTGGGCGGGCAATGCCTCCAATCTGAATGTCGGCGGGCGGCTGGCCTATACCTTTACCGATGCCGGGCTGACCTTTGGCATCAATGGCACCTATGGCGACCGCTCCAGCACCCAGGATGCCAATTTTGGCGTGCTCGGCGGCGATGTGCTGTTCCAGAAAGGGCGCTGGATCTGGAAAAACGAGATTTTCGTGACCGATGAAGAGGGCGCGCCGGGCAAGCTGGCCTTCTATACCATGCCGGCCTACAAGTTGACGGACAAATGGACCGCATTTTACCGTTTTGACTATCTCGACACCGGCAAGCCTGGCGGCGAAAGCATTGAAAATGTGCTGGGGCTGAGCTTCAAGCCGATCTTCAATGCGCACCTGCGCGGCATTTACCGGTGGCGGCGTGCCACCAGGGATGCCGGCATCCCGGCTGCGGACACCCATGTGTTCGAGCTTTCCACCACCTTCAATTTCTAGGGGCGGGGTCATGAGAAGCACGTTTCAACACCTCCTGCGCAGCCTGTTTCTGGCCAGCCTGATGCTGGCCCTGGCACCGGCTGTCATGGCCAGCACCTATGCGGTGGTGGTCAATGCGCAAAACCCGTTTTCCGGCGATGACGAAGCCAAGCGCGAAATCGTCAAGCACCTTTACCTGAAAGAGCAAAGCAGCTGGCCCGGCGGCATTGACGCGGTGCCCTTTGGCCGCGCCGACGGTTCGCCGGAGCAACTGGCCTTCGAAAAGACGGTTCTGGGCATGAGCCCGGGCGACATTGAAAGCCACTGGCTGAAACTCAAGCAGATGAGCGGGGAAACGCCGCCGCGCGGCATTGGCTCGGTGCGGATTCTGGGCCGTCAGATCGGCAAGCATCCTGGCGCCTTCGGGGTCGTGCTGGCCAGCGAGGCTGCGGGCATTGAGGGTGGCAAGGTCCTGTTCGAATTTGATGCGGACTAGGCCCGGGTCCTGCTGATGCGCCTCTACCGTTTTATCCTTGACCTGCCGGTGATCGCCAAGGTTTCCGCCATTCTGGCGGTGGTCGCGGTGTTTTCTCTCAGCTTTGGCCTGGTGTTGCGGGGCAAGACGGCCGCCATTGAGCGGGCGGTCGCCGAACAGGGCAGGACCCTGGACCTGCTGCAAAGCGCGCGCAATGCCAGCAAGGCCTTTGGCGACATGAAATACTGGAACGCCGAAATGGCCAACAGCCTGCAGGACAGTTCTGTCGATGCGGCGGCCAAGGCCAAGGGCGTGCTCTTCGCCCAGCTTGAGGCGCTCAAGGACGAAGATGCGGCGCAGGTGGCCATGCTCCGCAAGAAGGCGAACGAAATCGAGGACTTGTCACTTTCGGCGCTGGATGAATACGTCATGGACGAGCGCAAGGCCGGCAATGCCTACATGGCCAAGGCGCGCACGCTTGTCGGCGAGGTTGACCAGGCGCTTGCGGCGCTGACGGCCAAGCTCGAAGCGCGGGCCGAAAATGCCCGCACCCTGGCGCTGAAATCGGCGCGCGCGGCGCTTGATATTTCCCTTCCGGCCATGGCCGGGATTCTGGTGGCGCTGGCGGTAGCCGGGGCAGGGCTGTTTTTCCTCGTGGTGGCGCCCCTTCGCAAGATGACCGGCGCCATGTTGCGCCTGGCCGATGGCGATACGGACATTGCCTTGCCGGCGCAGGGGCAGAAAGACGAAATCGGCGACATGGCCGGGGCCGTGGAGATCTTCCGCACCAGCATGATCGAGGGGCGGCGCTTGCGCGAGCAGCAGCGCGCCGCCGAGGAAAAGGCGCGCGCCGACAAGATCCGCACCCTGAATGCGCTGGCCGATGATTTCGAAGCCTCTGTGACCGAAATGGTCGATATCGTTGCGGCCGCCGCCGGGAACATGCAGGCCAGCGCCCATGACCTGGCGGAAACAGCACGCTCTTCCGGCAGCAAGGCCAATGGCGCGGCGCAATCCACTGAAGAATCGGCCATGACCATCGAGATGGTCGCCGAAGCGACGGAGGAGCTGAAATGCTCCATTCAGGAGGTTTCCGGCCAGATCAGCAATTCGGCGCAATTTGCCCGCGAGGCCACGGAAGCGGCGCGCGAATCCAA
>JALWPK010000052.1 GCA_026995045.1 Gammaproteobacteria bacterium
GAACCTACGACCTTCGGGTTATGAGCCCGACGAGCTGCCAGACTGCTCCACCCCGCAACAACGGGCGTGATAATACTGATTTAGCCCCCTGATTGCAAGGCGGACAGGGGAAATTTACCGAAAATCGGATACTTAGCAAGCCATTGAAAAAGCCTGATGGAAAGGAGCATGGGAGAAACCCTGAAAAAACGGGGTTTACCCACCCCTGCCACAAAAAATCACGGTATCCATCCTGACCTGTACAGAAAACACTCAGCCTGGCTGTTCTAGCGACATACCATAAACCCGCACCAGTTCACGCCACTGAACGATGTCGTATTGCTCACTAGGCACTGACAGGTCACCAGCATCATCGGCATCAACAGTATCTATCAGCAAATAACCGTCCAAATCCTCGATACGCTCAACCAGCAGGCGGAACCCATGAGTGGCTGACCTGTATATCTGTCCGGGTTCAATGGTTTCCATGATGGGCTCCGAAACAAGAAGAAAAGCGGACGATAACAAAAAATGATCGATA
Organism: Gammaproteobacteria bacterium; assembly: GCA_026995045.1. Lineage (GTDB taxonomy): Bacteria > Pseudomonadota > Gammaproteobacteria > SZUA-229 > SZUA-229 > S139-92. Next base: position 521 of record JALWPK010000052.1, read on the forward strand.
GTTTCAATACACGTACCCGTGAGGGGCGCGACATATTTGCGCTGGGCACCATGCCGAAGCGTTTGACGTTTCAATCCGCGCGCCCGTGATGGGCTCGACCTTAATCATCTTTAACACCGCCACGAATAACATGTTTCAATCCGCGCGCCCGTGATGGGCGCGACATTATATCCGGGGAAACGTGGGGACATGTGGAATGTTTCAATCCGCGCGCCCGTGATGGGCGCGTGGCCACGCCGCCGCCGACACGCTTGGTGGTGTAGTTTCAATCCGCGCGCCCGTGATGGGCGCGCTGTAGCTGCTGTTGGCGATGGTGGGGTAGTCCAGTTTCAATCCGCGCGCCCGTGATGGGCGCGACTCAGCATCTTAACTTATTGATATGACAATAAAAAGCACGAGAAAAGCGCTAACCTGCTTTACCTCACCCACGTTCATATACCAAATTGTAAAAGAACAAACAAAACCTCAAGAAATTTCAACAAGATAGCGCTGCCGCTAACAACGCGGGAACTTTCTGAGCACTCCGGGTTAGCGAACGATAATCAGGCTAAATTATCAGAGGGTCGCGCATCACATCGAATGCGGGTTTTGTGCCTACATGCTCCACCCTTCTGTGACCTTTCTTTCCCAGAAAATAGAACCGCAAACTGTCTTCTTCAGGGTCGTAGATATCCAGCAACTGCTGCTTTAACCGGGTAAATTGTGCAGGCTCGACTTCACATTCAAAAACTGAATTTTGGACACGAACGCCAAAATCCTGGCAAGTTTTTGCGATGTTACGCAAACGCCGGCGCCCTTCACTGGTTGTCACGCTCACATCATATGTAATCAATACCAGCATAAACCATCCTTCTTATTTGAGGTAATACGGCGGATAGTATTCAGTATCGCCTCGCAAATGCCGCGCGAGCAACATGGCCTGACAGTGAGGCAACAGGCCAATCGGTATGGTCTCGTTCAGATAGGGATGCCTGATTTCATCCTGTTTTCTGCTTTGCCATGCAACAAGAAGCTTCTTTCTGGCCTTGTCGGTCAGACGAACGGCGCCGCTGGTTTCGGTTATGAAATCGCTGGCTGTAATTTGTCTGCGGTTAATTTGCGTCAGAACAAATCGATCCGCCCATGACGCACGAAATTCCTCCAGCAAATCAAGCGCCAGGCTCATGCGGCCGGGGCGATCCTGATGCAGGAAACCGACATAGGGGTCAAGGCCAACACCTTGCAGTGCAGAAGCACACTCATGTGTAATCAGA
>JALWPK010000053.1 GCA_026995045.1 Gammaproteobacteria bacterium
GTCATGGTGGCGCTGACGCGCCAGCCGACAATGCGCCGGGCGAATACGTCGATGACAAAGGCGACATACAGCCAGCCCCGCCAGGTGGACACATAGGTGAAGTCCGACACCCACAGCTGGTTGGGGCACTGTGCGTTTGTGGCTAACCCATGTTTTAACCCTCCGGGCGGGGAATATCAAGCCCGGTTTCGCGCGTGTGGCGGGTTACGAAACCTGCGAAGGCAACCAGGTTGCGATTTGTGGCCAGTAAGCAATCATCGCCATTGCCAGCAGCTGGATGGCGATGAACGGCGTCACGCCCTGGTAGATTTGCGCGGTGGTGATTGCTTTGGGGGCCACGCCGCGCAGGTAGAACAGGGCGAAGCCGAACGGCGGGGTGAGGAAGGAGGTTTGCAGGTTGATGGCGATCATGATGCCGAGCCACACCGGGTCAATGCCCATGGCGAGCAGCACCGGGCCGACGATGGGCACCACGACGAAGGTGATTTCGATAAAGTCGAGCACGAAGCCGAGCAGGAACATGACCAGCATCACCACGAACATGGCGGTGAACACGCCGCCGGGCAGGCTGGTGAGCAGTTCGTGCACCAGTTCGTCGCCTTCAAAACCGCGGAATACCAGCGAGAACAGTGACGCGCCAATCAGAATCATAAACACCATGCTGGTGACGCGGGTGGCGCTGTACACCACCTCGCGCAGGTTGCCGGCGGTGAGTTGACGCTTGACCGCAGCCAGCAGCATGGCGCCGACCGCGCCCAGCGCCGCGGCTTCCGTCGGCGTGGCGAGACCGGCGATGATGGAGCCAAGCACAGCGAGGATTAACACCAGTGGCGGCGCCAGGCTTTTCAGCACCTCTTCCATAATGTGCGCGCTGTTTTCATGTTCGCTTGCCGGAATCGCGGGCATCGCCGCCGGGCGGGTAAATGCAACGAACGCGAGCCAGGCGATATACAACCCCACCAGCAACAGGCCGGGCAGCATGGCGCCGATAAACAGGTCGCCGACAGATACGGTTTCCGGCGAAAAAATGCCCATGTCGAGCTGCGCCTGCTGGTAGGCGGAGGACAGCACATCGCCAAGCAACACCAGCACAATCGACGGTGGAATGATTTGCCCCAGGGTGCCGGAAGCGCAAATAATGCCAGTGGAAATTTTCGGGTCGTAACCGCGTTTCAGCATGGTGGGCAGCGACAGCAAACCCATCGTCACCACGGTCGCGCCGACAATGCCGGTGCTGGCCGCCAGCAACATGCCGACAATCGTAACGGAAAAACCGATACCGCCGCGCAACGAGCCAAACAGCCGCGCCATGGTGTTGAGCAGGTCTTCGGCGATTTTGGAGCGCTCCAGCATCACGCCCATGAACACAAACAGCGGCACCGCAATCAGCACCTGGTTGGTCATGATGCCGTAAAGCCGGTTGGGCAGCGCTTCCAGAAAAGCCGAATCAAAGGTGTCGGTGTAAATACCCAGCCAGGTAAAAATCAGCGCCACGCCGCCCAGCGTAAACGCCACCGGGTAACCCAGCAGTAACACGATGAACACAAAGCCGAACATATAAAACGCCATGTAGTCGCCGACAAAATCGGCAATGCCTTCGGCCAGCCATTCCATCAGCCTTGCGCTCCACGGTTTTTTATCACATCAATCGCCTTGAGCAGGTTGGCGACCGCCTGCAGCACCAGCAGCGTTGTCATCACCAGAATAAAACTTTTCAGAATATACACGCCCGGCAGGCCGCCCGCCTCGCGTGAACCTTCATGCACCCGCCAGCTATCGGCAATGTATTGCCAGCTGATGTAACTGATAAACAACATCACAGGCAATAACAGTAATAATGTACCGAACAAATCCACCCACGCCTGCGCGCGAGGCGACCAGCGGGAATAAAAAATATCCACGCGCACATGCGCATCCTGTTGCAGCGTCCAGGCGGCGCCGACAAGAAACAGCACCGCGTGCATGTAGGCGACCGATTCCTGCATCGCGATGGAGCCGGCGTCGAACAGATAACGCATGATAACCACAACAAAGGTAACCAGCACCATCAACAGCGACAGCCACGACACCGTGCGGCCGGTGAAGGCGATAAAGCTTTCCAGTTTGTTGGCGAGTGATTGCATGTTGTTGTGCAAGGGTTCCCGGGGAAGTGGAAAGAATTCAAACTGGCTGCCGACAATCCCTCGCCAGCGTAACGCGCGCGAAGCATAGTATGTCAGCTGTTGAAAGTGAAGGCCAGTTGGTCGCCCGCAGACAGGAGCGCTCAGGCTTGCCTGAATCGGTCGACATTGCGATAGCTGATGGCTTCAGTAATGTGGGGTGTTTCAATCCGTTCGCTGTCGGCAATGTCGGCAATGGTGCGCGCCAGTTTGAGAATGCGGTGATAGGCGCGGGCGGACAGTTTGAGCTTGTCCATCGCCTGTTCCAGCAGGCGGGACTCGGCGGCGCCGATGCGGCAGTGTTGTTCGATTTCCTTGCTGTTGAGCTCGGCGTTGGTTTTGCCGCTGCGTTGCATCTGCATGCGCCAGGCGCGTTCGACCCGTTCGCGCACCGCCGCGCTGGACTCGCCTTTGGGCGCGTGCTGGTCGAGCGCGCTCTTGTCCAGCCGTGGCACTTCTATATGGATGTCGATGCGATCCAGCAGCGGTGCGGAAATGCGCGACTGGTGACGCTTTTGCTGTTCATGCGTGCACTTGCACAAATCCTTGCCATCGCAGGCGTAACCCTGCGGGCAGGGGTTCATCGCCGCAATCAGCTGAAAGCGGGCGGGAAACTCGGCCTGACGGGCGGCGCGCGAAATGGTGATGCTGCCGGTTTCCAGCGGCTCGCGCAGCACGTCCAGCACGCGGCGGTCGAATTCGGTGAGTTCGTCCAGAAACAGTACGCCATTATGCGCCAGAGAAATTTCGCCCGGCGTCGGGTAGGAGCCACCGCCGACCAGCGCCACCCCGGAGGCGGTATGATGCGGCGCGCGGAACGGTCGCCGCTTCCATTGCGCCGGGTCAAAACCCTGATGGCTTATCGAATACACCGAGGCCGATTCCAGCGCCTGTTGTTCGCTCATCGGCGGCAAAATGCCGGGCAGGCGCGAGGCCAGCATCGACTTGCCGGTGCCGGGCGGGCCAATCATCAGCAGGTTGTGCCGGCCAGCGGCGGCGACTTCCAGCGCGCGCCGCGCCTGATGCTGGCCGCGCACGTCTTCCAGGTCGGGGATATAGCCATCAGCGGTGGTAAGCGGTTCGATGGCTTCAGCCATTGCCTCTTCTGACGACGCCAGACCGGCAAGGTGGTTGCACAGCGTCAGCAAATCGCTGGCGGTCTGAATGCGAATGCCTTCCACCAGCGCCGCCTCGCGCGCATTATCCGGGCTGCACACCAGCGTGGCGCCGCTGTGTTTTAACGCCAGCGCCGTCGGCAGGCTGCCGTTGACCGGGCGCAGCGCGCCAGACAGCGCGAGTTCGCCGATGAAGACCTTGTTGGCCAGCGCGTCGGCGTCGATCTGGCCGGAGGCGGCGAGAATGCCCAGCGCAATCGGCAAATCATAGCGCCCGCCTTCCTTGGGCAGGTCGGCGGGGGCCAGGTTGACGGTGATCTTGCGCGCCGGAAACTCGAAATGCGAATTCAGAATCGCGGCGCGCACCCGATCCTTGCTCTCGCGCACCGCTGCTTCCGGCAGACCGACAATGGTCAGCGCCGGCAGGCCGTTGGAAATGTGGACTTCCACCACCACTTCGGGCGCGTGGATGCCAACGATGGCGCGGGAATGAACAGTGGCGAGTTTCATGGATTCCTTTCCTTTCAAAAAGCAGGGGCAAGTGGCGAGGGACGAGGGGCAAGGGACTGGCGTGCTGGGCATGCCGGTTTAGTGCTTGCGTTGTTCCCGCAGGGTTTTCAGCTCCTGTTCGAGTTGCTCGAGTTTTTCGCGGGTGCGTTGCAGCAGCTCGGTTTGCACGTCGAATTCCTCGCGTGTGACCAGGTTCATTTTGCTCAGCGTGGCTTGCAGCAGGGCGCGGATGTTGGCTTCCACATCGGCCTGCAACTGGCCGACGCCGTCCGGCAGCATGTCGCTGATTTTACGACCCAGTTCATCAATAACATTTTTGTCAATCATGGGGCAATGATACGGGAAGAGACAGGGGGATGGGAAGAGGGGCAAGAGGCGAGTGGCGAGGGATAACGCGCTCCAGAAAATACTTTGCCCCTTACTACTCGCTACTTGCCACTTAATTATCTGCACCAAAATAGAACAGACAGATTTTTGTCGCACTGATATGGTGCAAGGGCAAATACCGGGATGTTGTGGAAAACCCGCGTCATTATCATTACATATTGATTATAAAGATTTTTTTATTTTTGGCACGCTTAGTGCTTTTAGCCGGATACAGTTTTCTTAACTGAGAGTTTTTATCAACAATCCACAGGAGTCTAGAAATGACTAAACAATCTATCGTAATTGCAGCAGCCGTTGCTGCAACTTTATCAAGCGCATCCGCTTTTGCTGACCTCACCGCCAACCTTGGTGTTGTCAGTGACTATGTTTTCCGTGGCGTGGTGCAGACCAATTCTGCAGCTGGCAACGGCGGCATCGACTGGAGTGATGACTCTGGTATCTATGCTGGCGTTTGGGCAACCAACATTGAAGGTGGCACCGCAAGCGGGTTGGAAATAGATCTATACGTCGGATACGGTGGCGAGATAGACGACTTTGGTTACAGCGTTGGTTATACGCACTACGGTTATACGGGGGACTTTGATTCCTCTTATGACGAAGTCAATCTGGGTGGCGCTTATGGCGACTTCAGCGTGGATATTGCCATCGGCACACACGAGGCCCTGACAGCCGGCGGTACTGATGATGACTATACGTTTGTTTCTCTCGGTTATGGCTCGGGCCCGTTTTTTGCTTCATACAACGCTTTTGGCGGTGACTGGGGCGGCGCTTACCTGGAATTTGGCATGAGCACCGACATCGGCGGCGCGGAAGCCAGCCTCAGCGTGATCAAGGGCGAGCCGGAAGACAACTTCACTGGCATCGGCGCCAATACATCCGATGGCTCTACCATGGTTTTCTCTATCAGCAAAAGCTTCGACCTGTAAGTCAAGCGGGTAACCATCCTTACGTAACGGTGGCCCGCGCAGGCGGGCCGCCAATCAGGAGGCAACACTATGAAATTAATTACAGCAATCATCAAGCCATTCAAGCTGGATGATGTTCGCGAAGCGCTTTCCGAAATCGGTGTGCAGGGTATTACTGTCACCGAGGTGAAAGGCTTTGGACGACAGAAAGGTCACACCGAGTTGTATCGTGGCGCAGAGTATGTGGTGGATTTTTTGCCCAAGGTGAAACTTGAGGTAGCGGTTGCGGCAGACATGGCTGACAAGGTCATTGAGGCAATCAGGGGCGCGGCAAATACTGGCAAGATCGGCGACGGCAAGATCTTTGTTTCACCAGTTGAGCAGGCGATTCGAATTCGTACCGGTGAATCTGGCGCTGAAGCGCTGTAATCACCCTTTATCTTTTCGGAGGATCTCAAAGTGGATCAAGTTCTCGAACTACAATACGCGATCGACACCTTTTACTTCCTGGTGTGTGGCGCGTTGGTTATGTGGATGGCCGCCGGTTTCTCGATGCTCGAAGCCGGTCTGGTTCGTTCCAAGAATACCGCAGAAATTCTGACCAAAAACGTGGCGCTGTTCGCCATTTCCTGCATCATGTATCTGGTGTGCGGTTACGCCATCATGTACGGTGGCAGCTACATGCTCAGCGGCATCGAGCTGGATGGCGCAGCCAATGCCGATGCGCTCACCGCAGCGGTGCTAGCGGAATCCCGCGAAGCAGGTTTCGGTGGCGATTCGGTTTATTCTGATGCGTCTGACTTCTTCTTCCAGGTGGTGTTTGTCGCCACTGCGATGTCGATTGTTTCCGGCGCCGTGGCGGAACGCATGAAGCTGTGGAGCTTTCTGCTGTTTGCGGTTGTTATGACCGGTTTCATCTACCCGATGGAAGGCGCCTGGACCTGGAACGGCGATGACGTATTCGGCATGTACAATCTGGGCGACCTCGGTTTCTCCGACTTTGCCGGTTCCGGCATCGTGCATATGGCTGGCGCCGCTGCTGCTCTGGCAGGCGTACTGCTGCTGGGCGCTCGCAAGGGCAAATACGGCGCGGACGGCGCGATTCACCCGATTCCGGGCGCCAACCTGCCGCTGGCGACACTGGGCACCTTCATCCTGTGGATGGGCTGGTTCGGTTTCAATGGCGGTTCCGTGCTCAAACTGGGTGATATCGCCAACGCCAATTCGGTTGCGATGGTGTTCCTCAATACCAATACGGCCGCTGCTGGCGGCGCAGTTGCGGCATTGCTGGCTGCCCGCATCATGTTTGGCAAGGCCGACCTGACCATGCTGCTTAATGGCGCACTGGCTGGTCTGGTGGCGATTACGGCTGAACCTTCCACCCCGACCGCGCTGGAGGCCACTCTGTTCGGCGCCATTGGCGGTGTGCTGGTTGTGTTCTCTATCGTGTTCCTCGACAAGCTGAAAATCGATGACCCGGTCGGTGCGATTTCCGTGCACGGCACCTGTGGTTTCCTCGGTCTGATGCTGGTGCCGCTGACCAACGATGGCGTCAGCTTCTCCGGTCAGTTGGTCGGCGCCGCCACCATCTTTGGCTGGGTGTTCGCTGTCAGCTTTGTTGTATGGCTTGTCCTCAAGATGATCATGGGCATCCGTGTCTCTGAGGAAGAAGAGTACGAAGGCGTCGATATCGGCGAATGCGGCCTCGAAGCCTATCCAGAATTTACTAGCAAATAATAGACTCCTGCTAGTATTGTGGTGGGCCGGACACGCAAGTGTCCGGCCTTTTTTTTGCCACAGAGGCCACAGAGCACACGGAGAATGAATCGTAGGAGTGGCTTCAGCCACGAACTTACGATTTCAAAAAGTACGACACTTGCTGACAGTACAATTCGTGGCTGAAGCCACTCCTCCAAAAAACAGCTTTGTGACCTTTGCGCCTTGGCGTCTTTGCGATGGCTTTTTCCAACCCCTCCGTATGCTCGGTGACCGGACTGCACCGTAATGGGGCAGGTGAAAAAAGCCGGTGTTCGTGGTAAAACACGCCTGAGTCAATGGCGCATCAATTTGGTGCATGCTGAAAACAAAAAACCACAATACCGGGAGTCAATATGAAACTTATCAAGGCGGTCATCAAGCCGTTCAAGCTTGATGATGTGCGCGAGGCTTTATCCGAAGTCGGCGTACAAGGCATCACCGTGTCCGAAGTCAAGGGCTTCGGGCGTCAGAAAGGCCACACCGAGCTGTATCGCGGCGCGGAATATGTGGTCGATTTTCTTCCCAAGGTCAAACTCGAAGCGGCGGTGGCGGACGACAAGGTCGAGGCCGTGATTGAAGCTATTCGCAACTCAGCCAACACCGGCAAAATCGGCGACGGCAAGATATTTGTGATGCCGCTGGAGCGGGCTATTCGCATTCGCACCGGCGAATCTGGCGATGAAGCGCTGTAGGCCATCTGATCTTTTATTACTGTTTCGGGAGAAAAAAATGAGTATTTCTGAAAGTCTGCGCCGCCGTCTGGCTGGCGCAATGATATTGGGGTTGAGTCCGGCGCTGGCGCTGGCGGATTCGGTTGACAGCGGCGATACCGCCTGGATTCTGACCTCAACCGCGCTGGTGCTGTTTATGACCCTGCCGGGGCTGTCGCTGTTTTACGGCGGCCTGGTGCGCAGCAAGAATGTGCTGTCGGTGTTGATGCAGTGTTTCATGATTGCCTGCGCCGTCACCATCATCTGGATATTTGTCGGCTACAGCATGGCTTTTGCCGATGGCGGCGGCATGAACGCCTGGGTCGGTGGCTTGAGCAACGCATTCCTTGGTGAAGTCACACGCGAATCGGTCAGCGGAACCCTGCCTGAAACGGTGTTTGTCATGTTCCAGCTCACCTTCGCTATCATTACCCCGGCGTTGATCGTTGGCGGTTTCGCCGAGCGCATGAAGTTTTCGTCCATGCTGCTGTTCAGCGCGCTGTGGGTGCTGGTGGTGTACTTCCCGGTGTGCCACTGGGTATGGGGTGGCGGTTGGCTGGCCGAGATGGGCGTGCTGGATTACGCCGGGGGTATTGTGGTGCATATCACCGCAGGGGTGGCTTCACTGGTGGCTGCGCTGGTGATGGGCAACCGCAACGGCTTTCCCGGCACGCCGATGATGCCGCACAACATGACGATGACGGTGACCGGCGCCGGCATGCTGTGGGTCGGCTGGTTTGGCTTCAATGCCGGCAGCGCGCTGGGCGCGGGCGGCGACGCCGGCATGGCGATGCTGGTGACGCATGTCAGCGCAGCCTGCGGCGCCTTCACCTGGGCGGTGCTGGAGTGGATAAAATACGGCAAGCCCAGCGCGTTGGGCACGGTTACCGGCATGGTGGCCGGACTGGGCACCATTACCCCGGCCTCAGGTTATGTCGGCCCGATGGGCGCGCTGGTTATCGGCGTCAGCGCAGGCGTCATCTGTTTCTACGCCACCGCGTTTATCAAGCAGTCGCTGAAAATCGATGACTCGCTCGATGTGTTCCCGGTGCATGGCGTGGGCGGCATGCTGGGCACCTTGCTGGCCGGTGTGTTTGTTTCCGCTGAACTGGGTGGCGCGGGGTTTGCCGAAGGCATGACCATGGGCTCGCAGGTTGGTGTGCAACTGACCGGCATTGTCGCCACCATTGTGTATACCGCAGTGGCGACCTTTGTTGTACTGAAAATCGTTGGCGCAGTGCTTGGCTTGCGTGTTGACGATGATGCCGAGACGCAAGGGCTGGACATCAGCCAGCACGAGGAGCGGGGTTACATTTTGTAAACCGGGCCTTGCGCAGCAAAAAAGCCGGTCATTCTGTGGCCGGCTTTTTTTATGGTAGATTACAGCTGAGAATACCATCAGGAAGTTATCCATGTTACGGACAGTTTCACTTATGTTGCTGCTTGCCATCGGCATGATGATATGGCCGCTTGCCCAGGCCGTGGTGTATAAATGGACGGATGAACACGGCCGTGTGCATTACAGCGATCAGCCGCAAAATCAGACTGCCAAATCAGTCGAGTTGTCACAACGCGCGACTAAAACCGATATTGGTAAAAACCGCAGCGATACCCGGCGGAAGCTGCTGCAGGCCATCGAGGAAGATCGGCTGGAAAAACAGCAGCAACAACGCAAGCAGAAACAACAGGCGCGCTATCGCAAAAAACAATGTGCGTTGTTGCGTGACAAGCTGCGTCGCCTGAACCGCGCAACAGGTGTGTACCGCCTGAACGACAAGGGTGAGCGCGTATTCTTGTCAGCCGGGCAGCGTGACAAGTCTGTCACCCGGCTGAAGAAACAAATCAGTCAAACCTGCCGCTAGCAGGTTGTTGAATTTGTCTCGCGCTCACCTGAGATTTTTTCAATGACCCTAGTTGGCGGGCGCCAGCCGGGTAATCACCGAGCTCAGCGCATGATCGAAAACTGAATGCCCCATAATGACGGCAGACAGATCGTTTTCCAGTTCCTGCTTGAATTCATCGAAGCTTTTTTCGACCACAATCTCACCGACGTGGTTGACGAACACCAGGTTGGAGTCTTCCACAATTATGACCGACAGCTTGCAGCGTCTGGCGGGTGAGTCCTCACCCATGTAAACGCGGAACCACATGCCCGGCATCACATTCGGGGGCAGCTCCGGTTTGGGCTCGTCTGTCTCGGGAGTGATCGGGGTGACATTGCGCGGCATGTCTTCATCGGCAATGACTTCCCTCGCTTCCTCAACCTGTTCTTCGGTGAAGTCGGCGTGCTTGATGAGTGCGGCATGGGTGTCTGTCAACTCTTGAATAACATTATCGATATCGCGGGCCGACTGGTTGGTGCGGCTTAACATGTGGCGAATCTGGTCGACCAGTTCATGCTGGCTGGCCTTGAGATAGGCGAGGTCTTCCGCGGTTTCGATTGGTTGTACGCTGTCGACAATATCGCGAAGGGCTTCCAGAATCACAATCCATTCGTCATTTTCCTTGCCGAATTCAAGATAGTGGTTAAACATCAGGGTCGGCCAGCGTTTCAGCACCAGCGGATGCACGCCTTCGGGCAGCACCTTGCCGGCGGTAATCCGGCGCAGCGATTTCAATACAGTATTGCGCGCATGTTCGCGCAGCACCTGACGCTGGGCTTCCTCTTCTTTTTTGCGGGCGGCTTCTTCGAGTTCGTTGATAAATGCGTCGAGTTCATCCAGCGCCTGCTGGAAGGTGCTGGTTTGCAGATCAAATTCGTTAATCAGCCGGGTGACGATTTTATCCAGCCGCACATACACCGGGTCGGAATGCTCGGTGACGCCGACGCCGACGTCGGCAATCTTGTCGAGCAGCACGCGCGCAGGGTGGTCGTCGTTGATAAAGAATTCCGGGTCAGCCATCGACGCCTTGATTACCGGAATCTGCAAGCGCAGCAACAATGCCTTGATGGTGTCGGAGATTTCTTTATCGTCAATGATGGCGTCGAATATCAGTTCGATGAAATCAATGGTCTTTTCGGCAATCTGGTTGATGCGTTTGGTGACCACGCCGCCGGATTGCTTCGCGATATCTTCCAGCAGGGCTTTCTTGATTGCCTCGCCATCGAACTTGAGTACTTCCGGCTGGGTAAATTGCGGCGCCGCCTGCACGTGCGACAGCGCGGTCAGAATTTCATTATGACCGTAGTACTGTGGCGTCGAAGCGGTGTGCGCAGCGAAGGATTGCTCATCGTTGACATCACCCTGCTCGCCGGCCGGGGCAATGGGCGCGCCGAAGAAATTGCCCAGCACCTGGCTGACGTGGTTGGCGGGCATGCCAGCAGTGTAATGCGAATAGTTGCCGCCCGCAGCGGTTTGCTCCGCGCCTGCTGCAGCGCTGGCTCCACCACCAGCTGCGCCACCGCCTTGAGGGGTTGCGCCTGCAGGCGTGGCGGCGCCGGCGTTATAAGGCGCGTTGCCGAGGCCGGGCAAACCGCCGCCAGGCATGCCCCCCGGCGCGCCAGCCGGATCACCGCCCGCGGGCATGGCCGGCGTCCCTGGAGCGCCTGGCGCAGCGCCCGGCATGGCGCCCCGGTAGCCATAGGCGGCGCCGGGTGCGGCGGTCATCGCGAAGTTGCCGTAACTTTGTGGTTCGAAGCCGCCTTCATGCGGCGCTTCATCCTGTGGCGGCGCTCCTTCGGGCAACGGGGGCGTGTGATCGGTTTGACGGCGTTTTGGCGTACGGGTTTTACCATAGAGTTTGATTTGCGGCAGGATGCCGGCGTCAATCAGGCGGTTGTTGATGGAGTCATACAGGCTCTCCAGCTTGTCAGCGACTTCCGCGCCAAACAGGTTGAACAGTATTTTTTTGTTGGCCAAATCGAATTCATCCCCCAGCGCGTCATCAAACGCCTGGCAGAAATTGACCGGTTTTAGCGCATCCTTGGGGAAAATCAGGTCGGTTTTGAGCGCAAGATACTCCAGCCGCGCTTCCAGGTGCGAGAGCTGATCCCGGTATTTGCCGGCGGCTTTTTCACCGATGTTTTTCACCAGCACCATGTCCTCGATTTCACTGGTATCGACCAGGCTCAATTCGCCCTCGGCTTCGAGGCTGGCTTTTTCCTTTTCCGCTTCTATCTGCGGGTAGGGGCGCAGGTAGGGGGGGATATTGGCGGCGAAATTACCGGCGATTTCCGGCTTCAGGCGCTTGATCTGCCGCATCAGCTCGAAATAACGGGTTTGCTCCTCATTGCTGGGAGCGCTTTCCGCCATATCGAAAAGGGTTTCCTCGGCGCTGTTGAGCAGTTTCGACATCAGGTCGCTCAGCCGGGTTTTAATATTTGCTTTGATGTCCTTGATCAGCGCATCAAAGTCAGTTTCCTGCTTGTCCGTTGCCATGTGCGAGTTTCTTTTTGATTTATGAATTGAGTCGAAGCCTTATCTTAACCCTCGCGGGAGCAGGCCGGTATATATGCAAGTATAGAGCGAATCCAGCAAAAAAACCGTAATCCAAATCATGAAATTGTTAAGTATTGCAAACCCGCCGCCACCGGCTATGCTTGCATTATTGGAACGCAGGATTTTCCCGTCACAACAGGCAGGTTGCGAGCAAATAACAACACGAGATCTGCCTTATGAGTGTTTTACCCAGCCACACCAACGCAAACGCCATCAGGCCTGAAATATTGATTGTCGATGACTCCAGAGTGATTCGCCGCGCAGCGGTGAAAATGCTGGGGGATGAGTACACCGTACATGAAGCTGTCGATGGCGTCGATGGCTGGTCGAAAATTCAGCATAACCCTGCGCTGTCGGTCGTGTTTACCGATATGCAGATGCCGAACATGAACGGGTTGGAGCTGCTGGACAGCATTCGCGAAAGCGATGATGAACGCATCAGCAATCTGGCCGTCATCATTCTAACCGGCCACGATGACGCCGAAGAAGCCAAACGTGAAGCTTTCGACCACGGCGCAACCGATTTCATTGGCAAGCCGTTTGATTCGCTGGATCTGATCAGCCGCGCCAAATCCTATGCGCACCTGGTCAGCCGGGTGGCCAGCCTCGAAAAACAGACCGGGGTGGACAAACTGACCGGATTGCTGAATGTTGAGGCCTGCCTTGAACAGGGTGCAAAAGCGTTGTCGTTTTCGCAGCGCCACAAGTTGCCCCTCAGTATCGCCCATATTGAAATTGATGGTTTTCAGAATCTGTATCTCAATTTTGGCAAAGCGGTTGCCCAGCAAATTATTCGCGCCATCGGTAAAAAGCTGCAGAGCAGCTTGCGCGCAGAAGATATCGCCGCCCGCACCGGCGTGGCGAAATATACCTTGTTACTGCCCGCCACCAACAGGCTAACGGCAGAAAAAGCAATCGAACGGTTGCAGCAGCAGATTGGCAAACTGGTGTTTGACACCGGTAGTGACAGGATACGGGTATCACTGGTGATTGGCGCCAGCTCGCCTGATAGCGATTCCGATATTCGCTTTGATGAAATTATCGAGCAGGCGGATGCAGCACAGGAACAGGCGGCAGCCAGACCGGATAACCGCCCCGTCTTTTTTGAATCGCCGGCATTACAAACAGCAGAACTATTCAGCGAACAGGACATGCACCAGGCGATGAACAATATCCTGCTCGGTGATTTCGACCAGATACCGGCGCAGCATCTTCATTATGTGATGCAGCGACTGCAACCCTTCATCGATTATGTGGAAAACCGGCGGAGCCCGGATATAACCAGTACACGGATTTGACAGGCGCGGGCGGCGGCGCGTAAATTGGTTGTGTGAGCAAGCAACTAAAAACCATCAGCGCAAAACAGGCATGGGATATCTGCCAGCAGAACCCGCGCGCATTGCTCATCGACATTCGCTCCAGCATGGAATATCTGTTCGTCGGCCATCCCGAAGGCGCCGTGCATGTGCCGTGGATAGACGAGCCCGACTGGGTAGTGAACCCCAACTTTGTTACCGATGTGCGCAAGCTCATGCTCGGCGGCGTGATAGAAGGCGACCACAGCAGCGCGCCGGTGATTCTGATTTGCCGCAGCGGCAAGCGCTCCAAAGAAGCCGGTCAGGCGCTGGTGGAGGCAGGCATTCCCAATGTCTACAACATCGATGAAGGCTTTGAAGGCGACCTCGATGAACACCACCACCGTTCTACAATAGGCGGATGGCGTTTTCACGGGTTGCCCTGGCAACAATGCTGACGCCATGAGCGGCAAAATCCACAAAACTGACGAAGAATGGAAAGCGCAACTGACGGAAGAGGAATACCACATCACTCGCCAGGGCGGCGCCGAGCCGCCATTCACCGGCGCCTATTACCAGAACAAGGACAGCGGCATGTACCACTGCAAGTGCTGTGGCGAACCGCTGTTCAGCTCCGAGCACAAATACGACTCCGGTTCCGGCTGGCCCAGTTTCTGGCAACCGCTGACAGGGCGTGAACTGAAAGAAATTCGCGACACCAGCCACGGCATGATTCGCGTTGAAGTGCGTTGTCCGCACTGCGATGCGCACCTCGGCCATGTGTTTGAAGACGGACCGCAACCCACCGGCCTGCGCTACTGCATCAACTCGGCGTCATTGTCTTTTGAAAAAGGATGAGTCTTAGGGGATTTTGCCACAGAGGGCGCAGAGCGCATGGAGAGTTGTTGTTTTCACCACAGAGACACAGAGACGCGGAGGTTTTTTCTGTAGCGGCTTTAGCCGCGAATCGTACTATCAGTATATAACTTGCTGAAATCGCGGGTTCGCGGCTGAAGCCGCTCCTGCGATTCAATTCTCAGTGTGCTCTGTGCCTCTGTGGCAAAAACAACGGAAAAATCTTCGATCTCTTTGCGCCTTTGCGGTGCAATCAGAGGGTTTAGCAGCAGGCTGAAGCGCCGCAGCCGCCACTCGGTTTCACCGCTTCAATCGTGGCCGACAGCACATAGTCTTCCACCCCGCGGCCGGGCGCCCAATCCTTGATGAAGTCTCTGGACTCATCTTTCGGCGCGATGCGAATGTTTTCAAAGCCGGCGTCGGCGAGCATGGTTTCCAGTTCACTGACCTGGGAGGCGCCCGCCATGCAGCCGGAGTAGAGTTGCAGGTCGTCGCGTATCGCCTGCGGCAGTTCGGCGCTGGCGACCACGTCGGAAATCGCCAGCCGGCCGCCGGGCTTGAGCACACGAAAGGCTTCGGCGAACACGCGCGCCTTGTCCGGGGAAAGGTTGATCACGCAGTTGGAAATAATCACGTCAACCGTGTCGTTGGCCACCGGCAGGTTTTCGATTTCGCCGAGGCGGAATTCGACCTGGTTGTACTTCCCTCTGACCGCATTGGCGCGCGCCTTGCTGATCATGGCGGGAGTCATGTCGACGCCGATGACCTTGCCCTGTTCGCCGGTTTCGGCGGCGGCGAGGAAACAGTCAAAACCGCCGCCGCTGCCCAGGTCGAGCACGGTTTCGCCGGGCTGGATGCTGGCGATGGCGCGTGGGTTGCCGCAGCCCAGCCCCATGTCTGCGCCTTCGGGCGCGGCGTCGAGGTCGTCCTGCGAGTAGCCGAGGCGGGTGGACACCAGGGTGTTGATGGCGGTGTCATCGGATACGCCACAGCAACTGCTGGCTTCGCCGCAGCAGTCGCCGCTGTTGCTGGCTTCAGCGACTTCGGCGTAACTGTCGCGCACCTTCTGGCGGATTTCGTCATGGCGTAATTGCTGGTCGATTGCAGGTTTGTTCATGCGGCCCTCGTTGCGGATTTGGCGTTGCGTTCGTATTGTTTGAACAGAATGCGGATTTCTTTCAGCATGCCGGGGTTAATCGAGCAGAATATCTGCTTGCCCTGGCGTCGCATGTTGATCAGCCCGGCCTGTTGCAGCTCTTTCAGGTGGTGCGACAGGGTGGATGGCGCAACATCCACCCGGCTGGCGATGTCGCCAACGCAATGTTGCAGCGCATCACACTCGGTTCCCGTTTCGCAACAGCTGGACAGGATGTTGAATATTTGCAGCCGATGCGGATTGGCCAGCGCCTTGAAGGCGTTGGCGAAGGCATGCAGTTCCTCTGTTTGATAATTCGACATATTTAGAATTATAAAATCAAATAAAATACGCTGCAAGCTGTTTTTTTGTGTTCAGTGTGTATATTCTTACCCATTCCTGTTTGGAGGGGCCGATGGCGCCAGAGCTGACCGACGAAGAAATTGCCGCAATAAAGAAGCAGCTGACCGAGTTGCGGCTAGAGCACCATGACCTGGATATTATTGTCGAGCGCCTGATTGCCGATGGCAGCGTCGAGGAATTGCGCATCAAGCGGCTGAAAAAGCGCAAACTGCAGCTCAAGGATGAAATCGCGCGTCTGGAAGACAAGCTGATCCCGGATATCCTTGCCTGAATTTCTCGCTGGCAATAAAAAACCGCCGGACAAGCGGCGGTTTGTAATGGAGCAAGGGTTGATTAAGGAAACGCCGGAATATGCGGCTCGGCTCCGCCGATTTCGGCCTGTGGGTGATGGCTGTGCACCATCGCCTCGATTTCTTCAACCTTGCCCTTGGGCACGTCCACCATCATCAGGATTTCACCGTCTTCAATGGCTTTTTCGAACTTCTGGATCTGGGAGTTGCGCACATCCAGGCCAATCATGCCGGACACCCACGCGCCAATGCCGGCGCCGGCCAGGCTGGTCGCCAGAATCGCGCCGCCGCCCAGCACCAGTCCCGCAGGCGGGAAGGTAACGGCGGCGATGCCCGCCAGTACGCCGGTGATGCCGCCAACCGCCAGTCCGCGCTCGACGGCCGGGATGAAGTCGCTTTTCTGTAGCAGCGTGGCTTCCGGCAGATCTTCCAGCTCTGCGCCTTCTTTGGCCACGACATGAATGTTTTCAGAGTGAATACGCTTGAGTAGCAGCTCGTCGACCACCTTTTTGGTTGTCGCAAGGTCGGGTAGCATGAAGTAGAGTCGTCTCATCACAAAACCTCCTGAAGTTGGAAATTTGTAGCATGAGTCGTTTCGCCGGCAGGCGGATGGCCTGTGACGGCTGGAACGGCTGAACGCCTGTCTGTCATAATAGAGCCGATGGCTTTGCGAATTCAAGCTTTATTGTTTCGCGCAGCGCATGCAGATTTGACCCCTTGACGGGGGTTTTGTTCATAACAGCAGCGATATGCGCTGATTTTTCGCAAAATCAGTAAAAACGTGTTCGCTGACAGGCGGTAACCGGATATGAAATTTTGCTCAAGTTGCGGCCATGAGGTCAGCTTAACCGTACCCAGCGGCGACAACCGCCCACGCTATGTGTGCGCGCACTGCGAAACCATTCACTACCAGAACCCCAATGTCGTCGCCGGCGTGATCGCCGAATATGAAGACAGAATTCTGTTGTGCAAACGCGCAATCAACCCGCAAATCGGCAAGTGGACCCTGCCCGCCGGTTTTCTGGAAAACCGCGAAACCGTGATGCAGGGCGCCGCCCGCGAAGCAATGGAGGAAGCCAACGCCGAACTTGCCGACATGCAGTTGTTCAGCGTAATCAGCATTCCGCATATCAGCCAGGTTTACATGATGTACCGCGCGCAACTGGTCGACGGCAAGGCCAGCGCCGGGCCGGAAAGCGAAGATGTGGGTCTGTACGCCGAAGCCGACATCCCGTGGGATGAAATCGCGTTCCCGGTGGTGGTCGAATCGCTGAAGCTATATTACGAAGACATCAAAAACGGCGGCTTCCGCGTGCACTATGGCGACATCGTTAAACACGATGATATGCGTCTGGAAGTGAAACGGTATTAGGTTTCCACAGATGAACGCTGATAAACACAGATGTTGTTTGCCTGTTTGTGCGAGCGGCATTTGTGGCTAGCATGGTTCGCGACTGATATCGCTCCAGCATTACATTCATCACAAATATTTCATCCTCACCGGCATGTCAAACTCGACACGCATCTGTGTTTATCTGCGGATAAAAAACTTGACGAATAAAGTTACCCGTACAGATTGCGAATCTCAAGCTCACACTCAGGTTCGCCCAGCCCGAATATTTTTTGATAAAAACACAACTCGGCTTCCAGCGCATCAATAATGGTTTGCGCCTGACGGAAGCCGTGTTGTTCGCCTTCAAATAACAAACAGGCGACCGGGATGCCTTTTTCATCCAGCGCCGCCGCCATGCGCTCGGCCTGTGATTTGGGCACCACCCTGTCTTCCTCGCCCTGAAAAAATATCACCGGGCAGTTGAGCCGTTCTACATGGTTGATGGGCGAGCGTTCGAGGTAGCGCTGTTTTTGTTCAGGGTAGGGGCCAATCAGCCGGTCGAGGTAATGCGCCTCGAACTTGTGGGTGTCGGCAGCAAGCGTGGTCAGGTCGGAAATGCCGTAATAGCTCGCGCCGGCGTGAAAGGTGGTTTCGAAGGTAAGCGCGGCGAGCACGGTATAGCCGCCGGCGCTGCTGCCTTTTATGATGAGCCGGTTGGCGTCGGCCAGGCCCTGTTCCACGACGGCGAGCGCGGCATCGCATACGTCGGTGACATCGCGTTTGCCCCATTCGCCTTTCAGCCGGTTTTGATAGGCCTTGCCATAGCCGGTGCTGCCGCTGTAGTTGACATCGAGAATAGCGAAGCCCCGACTGGCCCAGAACTGTTTTTTGAGTTCAAAGCCGGGGTGGCTCTGCGCGGTCGGCCCGCCGTGACTGAGCACGATCAGCGGCGGCGCATCGCTTTGCATGGCGAAGGCGGGGTTGCGGGGCGGGTAATAATTGGCGTGGATGTCATCGCCATGACGCGATGGCAGGGTTAACGGTTGCGCCTTTGATATGATTGCCTCATCCAGCGCATGTTGAACATTGTCTGTGATGCAATGCTCGTTTGGCTGATAGACAAACACATTGCCGCTGCGTACGGAAGATGAGGCCACGCATGCGAAGCCGTTGTCTGTTGCCGTGAGGTATTCAAACCAGATATTTTCTGTAACGACAGGCTTGCTTGTCAGCGACGCCAGATCCAGTTCAAGTATTTGTTGCCGCCCGTTTTGATTGCAGCAGGCATACAGCGTGTTTCCCCGGATGCAATACATGGATTGGGCAAAGACCCATTGCGGCAGGCCGAATTCCGCCTGCATTGGCAGCAACGCCTGATGTTGCTGCTGGTGGTATCGATACAGATTCCACCAGCCGCTCTTGTCTGAAACATAAACCAGCTCGCCAGTGGATGACCATTGCGGCTGAAACACGGAAACGCCATCGCCGCCGTGAATGCATTGCCGGTTGAGCAGTTTGCCGTCATCCAGCCCGGCGAGCATCAGGCAAGTCGCATCCCAGGGCATGTCGGGATGGTTCCAGCACAGCCAGGCCAGTTTGCCGTGTGACCAGGCCGGGCTGGCGTAGAAATCAAATTCATCACACAGGGTGATGACGTCGCCTTTGGGCGTGATAAGCACGAGGCGGTTTGCCGGCATGGCGGTGTCGACAGTGTGGTCTTCCTCAATGGCGACCAGGGCGTCACCGGCGGGGATGAGGTCGGCGTAGCGGCAGCCGGGCTTGTCGGTCAGTTGCGTTGGCGTGTCGCCTTCGCGAAAAAAATAAATCTGCTGGTCGCTGTCATTCACAAAATATATCGTATCGTCGCGCAGGGTGAAGGCGCCGCCGCCATATTCGTGCACCCGGCTGCGGCAGTTGAAATCTTTTTGCAATAAATGCCGGGTTTGGTTGTCACAGTAACGCACGATGGTGGTGCGGCCTTTCTCGTCGGCCAGCTGCTCCAGCCAGTAGAGGCTGCCGCGGTGCGCGATGAGCTCGCTGATGCGATTGGAGGCGGTGGCGACCATGGCGGCGGTGACGGGGGAGGCCCAGCCGCCACGGGGGGTTACGGAGTGATTATTCATAGACCTGCATCACAGTTATATCGATAAATAATGGGCAATATACACCTATACTTTCAGCTATATGCATGTGTATCCAGTATGCCGGTGGGTGTCGTCAGTTACACGTCAAGCATCATAACGACGGAGTATTTCAATAACAATGTTGTTTGAATTCGCCAGCCTGTTGGTCATCACCGGCGTCATCCTGTTGATTGTCGGCATTCTGATTACGCGCCAGTACACGCTGCGCGCCAAGCTACTGACCGCATTTCTGGTGATTGTGCTGGTTTCCATGGGCGTGCTGACCTATCTGGACAGCCGCAGTCTGCGCGAAAGCCTGACCAGCAGCGCAAACCGCCTGCTGGCGGCAACCGCCGAGCAGTTCGCCGACCGGCTCGACGAGTTCAATCGCGATAACCGGCAAGCGGTGAAAACCGAGGCCAGCCTGCCGGCGATTGTGCAGTTTCTGCAATACCGGGGCGCCGATCCGTACAATCGCACCACGATTCTCGAAATACTGCATGCCCTGCAATCGCGCCACGGCAGGGTGCTGACCTCTTATGCCATTCTGGACGTAAACGGTATTAACCTGATTGATACCGACGGCGCCAATATGGGCAAGGACGAGAGCGCGAACCCCTACTTCACCTCAGCCATTGACAGCGGCAGGCCCTACCAGTCTCCATTGATATTCGAGCCGGGAGAACGTCCTGCGATTTATTACAGCAGTCCGGTGAAAACTGATGGAGGCAGACTGCTTGGCGTCATCCGGGCGAAATTTGACGCCGACGTGCTCAAACAGGTGCTGGCGAGTTCGCGTGGCCGGGTTGGGCGCGGCTCTTTTGCCATCGTGCTGAATGAGCATAATCTTCGACTGCTGCATGGCCGGCGATTCGATCTGCAATACACACTGGCCGCGCCGATAGGCCAGGCTGAAATGAAGGCGCTGCAACAACAGCGCTTGCTGCCGCAGAAACTCAGCGCCGGGTTTTTCGAAAGCGATGCATGGATGCGCGCGCTGGCCAGCGTAAACGACAGCCAGCCGGTGATAGAAGGCCGCCTGCATGGTCTGGGCACTGACACATTTTCCGCGGCTGTCGCCAGTATGGAAACCGCGCCGTGGAAGGTGCTGATTGCGCAAAACCAGGAAGTGTTTCTGGCGCCGGTCGCCAGACAAACTCAGACAGCGCTGGCGGTTGCCGGCGTGATAGTGGTGCTGGTGGTGTTGATTGTGTTTGGCGCCACCCAGTTGCTGCTGGGGCCGGTGCGCCGTTTGACTGGCGTTGTCAAAAGCGCAGGCAAAAAAGGCCGAATTCATATCAATGCGCCGGTTGAGGCCGAGGATGAGATTGGCAGTCTGGCCAGGGCCTTCAACAGCATGGCCGATAATATCAACCACCTGATTGAAGATCTTGAGCAGGAAGTCGAAGATCACAAGCTCACCGCAGACAGCTTGCGCAAACTGTCCCAAGCCATTGAACAAAGCCCGGTTTCGGTGATGATTACCGATCTCGATGGCCGCATCGAATATGTGAACCCCGAATTCTGCAAACGCACCGGTTACAGCAGCGAGGAAGTCATTGGTAAAAATCCGCGCATACTCAAGTCCGACCAGACTTCGCCGGCGCACTACAGCAATATGTGGAAGGCCATCAGCAACGGCCAGTCATGGAGCGGCGAGTTGTGCAACAAAAAGAAAAACGGCGATCTGTTCTGGGAAAATGTCACCATCTCGCCGGTCAAAAACAAACAGGGCGAAAGCACCCATTATCTTGCCATCAAGGAAGACATTTCCATGCGCAAGGATTATGAAGAGCGCCTGTTATACCAGGCAAGCTACGATACCCTGACGGATCTACCGAACCGTTCACTGGCCTATGACCGCATACAGCAGGCGATAGCGACCGCAAGCCGCGAGCAAAAACATCTTGCCCTGTTGTATCTGGACTTTGATCATTTCAAAAACATCAATGACACGCTGGGTCATGGCGCCGGCGACGCCTTTCTGGTGAAGATGGCGCAGCGCCTGCGCGGCTGCACGCGTGATGTGGATACCGTGGCGCGTCTGGGCGGTGATGAGTTTCTGGTGATGTTGACCGAAATCGGCGACGAAGCACATGTTGATGCGACTGATTACCGGCGTTATATCAAGCAAAAAGCCGAAGCCCTGCTGAAAGCCATCTCCGAACCGTTTGTGATTGAAAACATGGAATTCACCGTCACCGCCAGCATCGGCGTGGCGATTTTCCCTGAAGATGGCGATGAGCCGTATCGCTTGCTGAAAAACGCCGACACCGCCATGTATCGCAGCAAACGCAAGGGGCGCGAGCGGGTGGAAATCTTTACGCCGGAAATGAGCGATACCATTATCAAGCGCGTTGAACTTGATAACAAACTGCGGCATGCGCTGGAAGACGGCAAGCTGTATCTCAAGTATCAGGCGTTAATGGACACCCGTACGCGTGAGCTGGTGGGCGCGGAAGCCCTGCTGCGCTGGAAAGACGAGGAACTGGGAGAAGTGTCGCCGGAAGTGTTTGTGCCGCTGGCGGAAGAAAGCGGTTTGATAGTCGATATCGGCCGCTGGGTAATGCAGCAGGCCTGCGCGGATGTCAACCAATGGAATGCGGCAATCGACAGTGACATGTTTGTCGCCATCAATCTTTCCAGCCGCCAGTTCCGCGACAAGGGCATCGCCAGCCAGATTGCCGATGTGCTGTCGCAGCAGCAATTGCAGGGAGAACATCTCGAGCTGGAGATTACCGAACGCTTGTTGATGAAAGATGTGCCGGAAGTGATTGCGACGCTGAATGAATTCAAGGAAATGAATATCAGGCTGTCAATTGATGATTTCGGCACCGGCTATTCGTCACTGAGTTATCTCAAGCGCTTTCCGTTCGATGTGCTCAAGATAGACAAAAGCTTTGTGCAGGACATCGGCGTTGACCCGGATGACGAATCATTGTGCGAGGCTATTATTGCGATGGCGCACAGTCTGGGTTTGAGTGTAATTGCGGAAGGCGTGGAAACCCAGCAGCAGTTTGATTTTCTCAGTCTGCGCGGCGCCGAATTGATACAGGGCTATATCGTTGCCGAGCCAATGCCGCATGATATGTTTGCCCGGTTTGTTTCCGCCGCCGGACAGGATGCTGCTGTTAACGAATAATCACTGCAGTATTAATCGCACCGGCAGCGTGCGCGCATCACGCCAATCATCAACAACACGGCCAGCAGGGCCGCTGACATGGCGCCGCCTGAACCGCCTCCGCCATTGCTGGCGGCCGGTTGCGCAATCGTCAGCCCGCCAGTATCCGTACCTGTACCATCGGTTCTGAAGGTGACTTCACTGGCCAGCCCGGTGCTGACGGACACTGCAACCGGACTGCCGGTATCGCGCTGGTAGGTGACAGGCGTAATCGGATGCGGCGCCTGGAATGACACATCGGAGGAGGTGTTGGCGTAAGGGCCGACGCTGGATACATCGTAAAAAATGGGATTCAATGAATTTGCATGCAATGTGTAGTTACCCGCGGGCAGATACAGGCTGAAATAACCATTGTTCTGTTTCAGGTAATCCGAAACGATGCTGTATTTATCACCGGTAGCCGTGTTTTCCACCCACAGATTGGCGCCGCGCACCGGGTTGCCGCTGGCGTCAACAAAATAGCCGCGCAACTGTCCCAGTTGCTGGTCAATGTCGGCGGCGGGATACAAGGCTGAAACCGCGGCGATATCATCCGGGTGCAAACTGTTTGCCGTGCGGCACAAAAACGGATACATCACGGGGTAGGCATGACTGGGCGCGGTGGCGCAGGCATTGCCTGAATCTACGGTGTTGTCGATATCCAGCTGGCTGTGGTCAAGGCCAATCAGGTGACCGATTTCATGCGCCACCAGTTGGATGACTTCTGATGAATTCGCCAGTTTGAAGCCATTCAGCACCGCATAGCCTTCGACAAAGGCATTGCTGCCGACGGTATAGATGGATGCGGCGAAACCGGCAACCGCACTGCTTTGACCTGCGCCGAGATAATCATCAATAATGCTTCCGTCAACATCGTATATCACCGGGCTGACGCCATCGCTGAAACTGGGGTCGTTGCTCAGCCCATTGGGCAGCAACGGCGCATAGTTGCTGACCACAATGTCCTGGCTTAAATCGCTTGATTGCGTGATGCTGATGCTGGCTGTCGGCACATTGTTCCACAGCGCAAACGCCTGGTTAAGCAAATCATCCGCCTGCTGGTTGGTCAGCGTGGTCCGCAGCAAGCCCTGATCAAAATTCAGACTGACAGCACCGCTGGTGTAACTGACTGGCGTATTGCCGTTCGCGCCTTCCAGTATCAACGGGCCGCCGGCGTGGACAGGCCCTGCGCCCAACAGCGCGCCAACAAGACATGCCGTACAGTTTTTTATTACGTGTTTCATTTCGCCACCATGCTGCGAATCGTGGACTTGAAATCATCCAGTGCGGTAAAGCGGGATGCGGCGCGCGCAGCTTTGCCTGTAGCCGACGCCGCCGGTCGCGCAGCGGATGCTGCCGCGCCGCCACGGTAATGATTGCTGACTACCCGCACGCCGTTTTTTTCTACCACGCTGAAAGCGCCCTGGCTGAGGCCTACCGGGGAGGCGAATCCCAGCCGTGACGGCGCGGGCAGAAACACGACATATTCCTCACCCGGATTGAACCGGGGAACACCGTGAATGCTCAGCGCGAACTTGGCGCCAGGCAGCTGGCCGCCAACCTGTTTGATGGTGTGGGTGGCGCCGGTATTGCCCTTGATGACATCCTGTACCGCAAACGTGGTGTAGGTGGCGACGCGCTGGCTGAGCTCGTCAAAGCGCACTTCCACATCGGTGACCCTGCCCTGAAAAATCAGGCTGGCGCGGTCGGAAACCTGTTGCAATGACAGGGGAATGACGACAGTTGCCCGCGCCGGCAAACCGGCGGCGAGCAGCAATGAAAAAAACAGGATGACGGTTCTCATAACATAACGGGCCTGTTGTAGCGGCGATTCGGTGGTAATTTCATGTAATTATAGCGATTTTCAGTCTGTGGTTTTATCCGGTTAACCGGGGTTATCGGTTATGACTGTATCAACTATAGCCGGTTCAGGGAGAAAAACGACTTTGCCGGCACTGCAGGCGGTCGTGTCGGACGAGCAGGGGGGGGTGTGGCATGGCGAAAGTCACGGTGGTTTTATGATAAAATACTGATTTTATAGCAATTACCCTTTGCTTTTGAGTGGTTTTATCCCGTGGCGGAGGGTGTAAGCAAGACACGGTAACGGTTATGGGTCTGGAAAACGAACAACAGCGCCTGACGGCGACTCTCAAAATCATGGCGGCGGTCGATCAGTGGGGGCTGTCCAATGAAGAAATCATGACCCTGCTGGATTTCCCCAAGGGGCTGACCCGCGGCCGGCATTTGCAAAAATTCCGCAAGGACACGCCGTTTCCCAATGAAGAACAAATCACCGCCCGCATGAAGCCGCTGCTCGGCATCATCGATGCGCTGCGCACCACCTACCCACGCAACCTCAACATGGGCCCGCGCTGGATGCGTACCCCGCACCGCCGCATGAAACAGCGCACCCCGATTCACACCATGCTGGAAGACGGCGACAGCGGCGTCATCACCGTGCTGGCCGAGCTGGATTGTTCCTACGCCTGGGAGCTCAGCGGCTCGCAACGCAACTGAGTCTGGTTTGCGCTGACAAGCTGTGATTGAGCCACAACAATGGCTCGTCGGTGAGCCGCAATTTCCGCGCCCGCAACACGCGCGCTTTCAGTTCGAGGGCGTCTACCGGCAAGGGGATGTCATCTGGCATTGCGACCTGTACACCCTGCAATATTTCGCCGAGCGGTTTTACCCGCAACAAAAACCGGCCAGCCTGCAACAGCGCCTGATTATCGATTCAGCAGACAACCAGCACAGGATTAGCGTGGCGCTGAACCTGCCGGTCATCGACAAAAGCGCGGTTTACAAAACCATCATCATGGTGCGCAACTACAAACGGTTGCGTGAGGGGGAGCATTGTTATGGCCCGGCGTATGAGTTGCGGCAAGAAGACAGCCACACAGAAAGCTAAGGGTTGCCGGTGAAAGTCAGCTTTTCCGGCTTTGCATAATCAAATCATACGCCTTGCGGATTTCGGCGGTTTTTTCGGTCGCGATTTTAATCATTTCTTCCGGCAGGCCTTTGGCCACCAGTTTGTCCGGGTGATGCTGGCT
>JALWPK010000054.1 GCA_026995045.1 Gammaproteobacteria bacterium
CTTCAGCTCAATCTATTTGAACGACGAGACCTCCAGGCATTGCTGCGAGGTGATCCGCCAGAACCAAAAATCTCAACTCTTCAAACTACATTACGATTTTCGTGAATGTTTATGGGACAGCAGTGGGTTTGCAAGGACATAATTGGAGGGTGGTAAGATATAGGCCGGTTTGACTTTGATAACATACTGTTCAAAACCAGCATGTTACTTGACCGTTGAGGGAGGTAAGCATGAAACCTGCTTCGTTTTGTCTGGGGATGTCCATCTTTTTTCTATTTTCAGCGCCACTCCAGGCGGGCTTTTTTGATGACCTGAAACGTCAGGCCGAGAAAGCGGTTCAGGGAGTCACCAAGGGTGTCGTCGATGGCGTTTTGCCAGGCAGGAAGGACGCCGGGGAAGAAAAAGAAGATCCTGCACATTCCGATGCGCGGCCCGCGCCTTCCGTTGGCAATCCGGCTTCCGCCGGGGATGCCTATGCAGAAATCCGGGCAGTTCAAGTCGGGCTCAAGCAACTGGGGTATTACAAAGGGCGTCCGGACGGGAAATATGGCAAACAGACGCGCGCCGCCATTATCGCCTACCAGCGCGATCGTGGTCTGAAGGAAGATGGCCGGGTTACTGGCAGGCTGGCCAAGGACATCCAGTATGTCACGAATAACGTTCAGGCGCGGGCGGAGTTGAAGAAAAAACAAAAGGCGCGTGAAACTGCAAGCATTGCGTCGAAGGCGTCTCCCGCTCGTCAGCAATCCAGTCAATTGCCGACCTTCGGGCCGTTTACCACCGAGCTGCTTTATGTGCGTTTCAATCCGGAGCGCTACAGTCTGGACTACAAGAACGGTTACTACCTGAAACAGGCTATCCAGCGCGTGTATCCCCGCGAATGGCGGTCGATCGGTGATGAGTTCGAGCAGCGTCGAAAGTTGCCGGAGTTGCGCGAGCGCTTGTTGCGAGATGCGGAGAAACAGCCACTGAAATACCGTTTTATCAAGGTAAACAGTCTGAGCCGGTATAACTTCGATGCCCAGGAGTACCTGGTTCCCTTGCCACAACTGCCTTTCATTGTGAACCGCAAGGCGCGCTGGGCGAGCATGAAGATGTCGCCTGATGCCGCTGAGGCTTTCAAGAAACGTTGCACCGGGGGGATAACGTTCAAACAGTGTGAAATATATGTCGAGGTGGTGGCCAGTATTGTCGGGTCAGGCAATGGAGAGGATACGGGGCTCTTTGGGGTGCTTGAAAGTGTTCGTGTCTATAATCATTCGACAAATGGCGGGTATCCGGATGCACAGCTCAGTGATCTGGTCTACGTGGTTGACCTGAAGGATATCCCTGAGGATACGGCCTTCAAGATGTATGGAGGCGAAAAACTGCTCGGGGAGTCCGTGGAAAAAGACGACGACAAGATGGAAATCAGTTTCTGAGTTCACCATAAAGGCTGGAGGAGAAAATATGAAGATATTATTCTCAAACGCTCCCGGGGTGGTCCTGCAAGCTTGCGTGTTTCTCTTTTTGCTTGCCGCGAACAGTCAGAGCCTTGCCGACTCCTCCGTTCGGTCACTCAACCTGCACAAGATCAAGGGCAAGGTGGGTGTCGATATATACGACATAAACGCGGGTGGCGCCGATGAATTCACCCGCCTGACTCATTTGCTGGCGCTGGCGGAGTTCGGAAACGAATTCCTGAACATGTATGACAGCGGCAGTGACAGCTACATTCGCGGCACGATGGATTGTGTGCTTGCCATAGAGAACCTGAAAGACTCGGCGCGTG
>JALWPK010000055.1 GCA_026995045.1 Gammaproteobacteria bacterium
TCCACAGGCGTTGCGCATCGGTCAGCGGGTAGGGGATTTCACCAAAACCGATGGTGGTGGCGGTGTAACTGACAAAATAAAACGCATGGAATATGCTCATATGCCAGGGATTGCCCTGGTCATCCACCCCAGGAATGATAACCATGCCCAGGATGGATACGGCGTAGACGGTAATCAACACGATAAACGGCACACGCATGCGCCGCAAAATCATGGAGGTTACCGGGTTCATGCCTGTCTGCGGTTACACAGTGAAACGGGCGGTGTTAGTGTCGAAGCATCGCGGCTTCAATCATCAGCAGGATCACCGAGATGATATTGGCCAGCACGGCGCCGCCGCTCAGCGAAACAATAGTGGCGACCGCGCTTGGCGTCAGGCCGGTGGCATTGACATGCACGGCGAAGGTCCACACCAGCGCAGCGGAAATCAGTTGCACCATGGCCACCAGACTGGTCGCCAGCAGCATCGCGCCCATTTGTGAACGGTCGCCGAACTTGAGCACGGTGGCGATCAGGTTCACCACCAGCACGGCAAACAGTTCGTAGACATTGTGATGGTCGGGATCGGTAACTTCGCCGTAGAAAAAGCCGAAGTTAAGCGTCAGCGCCAAAATCATAAAAAAGCTGAAAACAACTTTTTCCAGATTCATGATGATCCCCTGTTGATTATTTTTTTATTATCAATTCATTCTAGCCTAAGTCAGCAGCTTTTCGAGAATTCGCAGATAGATTTGTGTGAGCCGTTCCAGCTCAACAATATCGGTGTTTTCATCAATTTTGTGGATGCTTTCATTGACCGGGCCCAGCTCCACCACCTGCGCGCTGGTGGGGGCGATGAAGCGACCGTCCGAGGTGCCGCCAGCAGTCGACAGCTCGGTTTTGACACCGCAGATTTCTTCAATCGCCGCCTGGGTGGCGTCGACCAGCTCGCCTTCCGCTGTCAGAAACGGCTGGCCTGAAAGATTCCATTGCAGGTCATAGCGCAGTTGATGTTTGTCGAGCACGGCCTCAACGCGCCGCCTGATTTCAGCATCCGTGGTTTCCGTGGAAAAACGCAGGTTGAATACCACTTCGAGTTCGCCGGGTATTACATTGGTGGCGCCGGTTCCCGCGTTGATGTTGGATATCTGGAAGCTGGTCGGCGGGAAAAAGTCATTGCCTTTGTCCCATTCGATTGCCATCAGTTCGTTTAACGCCGGCGCAAACAGGTGAATCGGGTTGGCGGCCAGGTGCGGGTAGGCGATATGCCCCTGCTGGCCGTACACGGTCAGCACGCCGCCGAGTGAACCGCGCCGGCCGTTTTTAATCACATCGCCAACAGTTTTTGTGCTGGATGGTTCGCCCACCAGGCACCAGTCAATGTGCTCACCGCGTTGTTGCAGTGCGTCGATGACGCGCACTGTGCCGTCTACCGCCGGGCCTTCTTCATCGCTGGTTATCAGAAACGCAATCGAACCTTTCAGTTCGGGCTGCCCGGCAAGCAACTGCTCGCAGGCGCAGACCATTGCCGCGATGCTGCTTTTCATGTCGGCGCTGCCGCGGCCATAAAGTGTGTTATCGACGACGGTGGCGTCAAACGGCGGGTAGCGCCATTGTTCGATCGGGCCGGTGGGCACCACATCGGTGTGGCCGGCGAAAACAAACAACGGGTCGCTGTCTCCCAGCCTGGCCCACAGGTTCTGTACGTCATTGAAATCGATTTGTTCGCAGGCAAAGCCGATTGCGCTGAGTCGGTCGCACAATATTGTCTGGCAGCCCTTGTCGTCGGGAGTAATCGAGTCGATTTGAATCAGTTGTCTGGCCAGTTCGAGAGTGGAGCTGCTCATAATGTGTCTGCTTGTCGCCTAGAGTTCTTTCAGCAAAATTTCGCGCAGCGTTTGTTGCTGCTGCTTGCTCAGGGGTTGTGAGCTGGTGGCGTCGGTGACATCGAAATAGTCGATTGCCTTTTCACCGGCGGTGGAGATAAAAGCATCGTGAATGCGTATGTTGTTTTCCGCCAGGATGCGCGAAACGATGGCCAGCAATCCACGGCGGTCAGCGGTGTCGATTTGCAGGCGGGTGTAACGCTTGTTGGCGCTTTGCGAGAAGCTGACCTCGGTCGCCACCATGAAATGTTTCTGCGCGCGCGTCGCCGGCCAGCTGCCGGTAGTGATGGCTTCGTCACTGCTGAGAATGCTGCGCAGGCGTTTGCAGATTTCCTCGGCCAGATAGCGCAACTGTTGTTCGTCCTGGGTATCGCTGACAATCTTGAAGGTTTCGAATGCGTAACGGTTTTTGCACATCATCACATGGGCGTTGACCACATTCAGATTCATCTGGCTGAGCATGCTGACTGCGCAGAAAAAGATATTGTCGCGTGACGGCATGTAAATAATCAGCTCCAGGCTGCCGACGGACTGGTCGGTACGGACATCGACCAGCGGCGTGTCTTCCTTGTGGTGGTGAATCAGCATGGTGTGCCAGAATATTTCCCCGGCAGCATGGCGAATGAAATAGCTGTCAGTGAAATCTTTCCAGATGGTTTCGACCTGGTTGGTGTCGATACCGGCCTGTTCCAGTTTGCGCAGCGCTGCGGTGCGGTTATACTGGATAGCTTCGCGCTCGTCGCTCTGTGATTGCAGGCCGCGGTTGAGCCAGTCGGCGGTTTTGCAATATAACTCGATGAACAGCTTGTCTTTCCAGCTGTTCCACTGTTTCGGATTGGTGCCGCGAATGTCGGAAATGGTCAACAGATACAGATAGTCCAGCCGCTCCACGGTTTCGACCTGGTCGGCAAACTCGGCGATCACGTGCGGGTCGCTGATATCCTTGCGTTGTGCGGTAATCGACATCAGCAGATGGCTTTGCACCAGCCAGCTGACCAGTTGGGCGTCTTCCTCAGGCAAATAGTGCGCCACGCAAAATTCATAGGCGTCAACTGCGCCCAGCTCGGAATGATCGCCGTTGCGGCCCTTGGCAATATCATGAAACAAACCGGCCAGGTACAGCAACACCGGTTTGGTGATGTGCTGAAACACACCGCTGGCAAGCGGATATTCGTGACAGAACTCCGGGACCGCCAACCGGCGGATGTTGCGTATTACAAACAGAATGTGCTGGTCGACGGTATAGGCGTGAAACAGATCGTACTGCATGCGCCCGACGATGGATTCGAACGCCGGAATATAGGCGGCCAGTACGCCATAGCGGTTCATGCGCCGCAGTTCATGGGTGACGCCACGTCCTTGTGACATGATTTTCATGAACAGTCGCTTGGCGGTGTCCGATTCGCGGAAGGCGTCGTTTATCAGGTGCTTGTGCTCGCGAATCAGGCGAATGGTTTCGGCGCGCACACCCTGGATTTCCGGGTTTTGCTGAATCAGGTAAAACAGTTCCAGCAAGGCGCAGGGGTTGTTGGTGAAGGTGTCGGCGCTGCGGGCTTCAATATAGTTGTGCCGCAACTGGAAGTCATCGTTCAGCACGCTGGTTTTGGCGTCGAGGTCGCCATACAGAATGGCCTCGCGGAACAGTTGCAGCAGCATTTCATTCAGCCGCTCCAGTTCCATCACGGTGCGGAAATAGGACTGCATGAAATTTTCAATGGCGGCGTTGGCGGCGGGATTGTCCGGGTCGTCTTCATAACCGAATTCCAGCGCCAGGGTTTTCTGGTAATCGAACAGCATGCGATCTTCACGACGGCCCGCCAGATAATGCAGGCTGCAACGGATGCGCCACAGCAGCAATTGACCGTCGAGCAGGGTTTGTAATTCGTCTTCACGCAAAAAGCCGTGTTCAACCAGATCATGCAAATGGGTGGCGCCAAAGTGACGTTTGGCCACCCAGCCAATCATTTGAATATCACGCAGGCCGCCGCGCGATTCCTTGATGTTGGGCTCCAGGTTGTACGAGGTGTCGTTGTATTTGCCGTTGCGTTGCAGCTGTTCTTCCAGCTTGGCCTGAAAGTAGTCGCGTGAATTCCAGGTGGCGTCCGGTCCGGTGCGTGACTTCATTTCATCAAACAGTTGGCGGTCGCCGCTGAGCAAACGTGACTCCATGATGTTGGTGGCGACGGTAATGTCCTTTTCCGACTCGGTCACGCATTCATCGACAGTGCGCACCGAGTGGCCGATTTCCAGCCGGCTGTCCCACAATGTCATGATGAATTTTTCGATATGGCGTTTGGTGAGTTCGGTTTCCTCGTCTTTCAGCAGCAACATCAGGTCGATGTCCGAACCGGGGTGCAGTTCGCCGCGGCCGTAGCCTCCCACCGCCACCAGCGCTACCGGCTGATTGTTTTCGGTGAAATAAAATTCAAACAGGGCAGTGAGAAAACGGTCGATCAGCGTGGCGCGACCGTACACAATCTGTTCCACTGGCGCGCCGTCATAATAAAACTGTTTCAGGCCGTCATTGATGCGCTGTACGATTTGTTTCAATATGCGCAGGCATTCTGTGTCGTCCTGCTTCAGCGCCGCGGCGAGTTGCGCATCATCCAGCAGCGCGTGGATGTCGCCGGAAATGTTCTGTTTGACAGCAGGATGAGCGGCCATCAGATTTCGTCGCCAGGACATTGGGTCAGGACTTCATAACCGTCAGCCGTCACCAGAATGGTATGCTCCCATTGCGCGGAGGGGCTATGATCCTTGGTGACCACTGTCCAGTTATCATTCAGCAGTTTGACATGACGCTTGCCGGCGTTGATCATCGGCTCGATGGTGAAAGTCATGCCTTGTTCCAGCACCAGACCGACGCCGGGCTTGCCGTAGTGCAACACTTGCGGTTCTTCATGGAATCCGCGGCCGATGCCGTGGCCGCAATACTCGCGCACCACCGAGCAGTTTTTCGATTCGGCGTAGCTTTGAATGGCGTGGCCAATGTCGCCCAGGTGCGCGCCGGGCTTGACCATTTCGATGCCGCGCACCATGCACTCATGCGCAATCTCACACACCCGGCGTGATTTGATTGGCGGTTCGCCCACCATGAACATCTTGCTGGTGTCGCCGTGAAAGCCGTCCTTGATAACGGTGATGTCGATATTGATGATGTCGCCGTTTTTCAACCGCTTTTCGTTGGGAATGCCATGGCACACCTGATGGTTCACCGAGGTGCAAATCGATTTTGGAAAACCGTGATAATTCAGCGGCGCCGGAATCGCTTTCTGTTCGTTAACAATGTAATCGTGGCAGATGCGGTCAAGTTCGGCGGTGGTGACGCCCGCTTTGACGTGCGGCGCAATCATTTGCAGCACCTCGCCAGCCAGCCGCCCGGCGACGCGCATTTTCTCGATTTCCTGCGGGGTTTTGATATTGACAGCCAAAAGTGTAGTCCCGTGGTGTGCCTTCTTTTGCTAGAAAAGGCAAATAAAATATGAAAAAACAATTAGATACGAATTATATCTAATGTGAAGTCTGTATTGTAAAAAATTGTGTCGAGGCGCACATTGTGGTATAAAGCCGCCGCATTCAGGCACAAGCCTGAATCTTAACAGACGATTGGTCTCACAAGGGGCGCTATATGGTCCCGCCAGATGCAGACTATATCGAATTTTACTTCGCACATACACCGACACATGTGATTGGGTGCCGGCGAATTCCCGCAAACTTGTTCGGGAATATCGTTTGGTTATTGCATGGGGTGTATGGAGGCATAACCCTGACAGGAGAAAAATATGTCTACAGTATCCATGCGCCTGATGCTAGAAGCTGGCGTGCACTTTGGTCACCAGACCCGTTTCTGGAACCCCAAAATGGCCGAATACATTTTCGGCACCCGTAACAAAATCCATATCGTTAATCTTGAAAAAACGCTGCCGCTTTACAATGAAGCGATTAACGCGATTGGCAAGATTGCATCCGAACGCGGCACGATTCTGTTTGTTGGCACCAAACGCGCCGCGCGCAACATCATCGGTGAAGAAGCCGAGCGTTGCAGCATGCCCTATGTCAACCATCGCTGGCTCGGCGGCATGCTTACTAACTTCAAGACCATTCGCCAGTCCATCCAGCGTCTGAAAGACCTTGAAGAAATGGAAACCAATGGCGCATTCGACAAACTCACCAAAAAAGAAGCACTGGGTCTGACCCGCGAAAAACACAAGCTGGAAAAAGTGCTCGGCGGCATCAAGGACATGCGCAGCCTGCCGGACGCGCTGTTTGTGATTGATGTCGGTCACGAAGCGATTGCGGTTGCCGAAGCCAACAAGTTGCACATTCCGGTATTTGGCATCGTCGACACCAACAACTCACCCGATAGCATTGATTATGTCATTCCGGGCAACGACGACGCCATCAAGGCGATTCGCCTGTATGCGCAGGGCGTTGCCGACGCCGTGATTGAAGGTCGCGCAGCAGCTGTGATCCAGCAGGTGGAAGAAGAGCCTGAAAAGAAAGCTGTGCCGAAGAAAAAGACAGCTATCAAGAAAAAGGCGGCCAAACCGGCAGAAGCTGAAGCCCCAGCAGATGAGCCTGCAGAAGAAGCCAAAACCGAAGAGGCCAAAACTGAAGAGAAGGCAGCCGCGCCCAAGAAAAAAGCCGCGGTGAAGAAAAAGGCCGCCGCCAAGAAAAAAACAACAGCCAAGAAAAAGGCCGCGCCCAAGAAAAAAGCGGCTGCCAAGTCTGAAGATGACGAGGCCAAGGCTGAGGCTGAGTAAAAATACTGAACACGGGCATGTTGTTGCTGCCCACCAATGAACAAGCAAGAGGTTACTGATATGCAGATTACCGCTGCAATGGTAAAAGAACTGCGTGAGCGCACCGGCTCAGGCATGATGGAATGTAAAAAAGCCCTGCAGGAAGCGAACGGCGATATCGATACCGCGATTGAAAACATGCGCAAGGCTGGCCTCGCCAAGGCCGACAAAAAAGCCGGCCGTGTAGCTGCTGAAGGCCGCGTGATGATTGATATCAGCGATGACGGCAAACAGGCATCTATCGTCGAAGTGAACTGTGAAACCGATTTCGTTTCCGGTGGCGATGACTTTATCAATTTTGCCAAAGCCATTGCGGCTGCGGCGCTGGCCAACAAACCCGCCAGTCTGGAAGAACTGGGTGCGCTGACACTGGACAGTGGTGACAGCATCGAGCATACCCGCACCGAAATGGTCGCCAAAATTGGTGAAAATATTCAGGTGCGCCGTTTCGAAGTGCTGCAAAGCGAAGGCGGTGACTTTGGTCAGTACCTGCACGGTACGCGCATCGCCGTACTGGTGGAGATGGAAGGTGGCAACGACGAGCTGATGAAAGACGTCGCCATGCACATCGCCGCCAGCAAGCCGGTTTGTGTCGCTGAAGAAGACGTGCCGCCTGAAATGCTGGAAAAAGAAAAGGAAATTCTGCGGGCGCAGGCGCTGGACAGTGGCAAACCGGCGGACATTGTCGAAAAAATGCTCACCGGCCGTATCCGCAAATACCTGGCGGAAATCACCCTGCTGGGACAGGCCTTCGTCAAGGACCCGGACAAGACGGTGGAAGCGCTGCTGAAAGAAAACGGAGCCAGCGTCAAACGCTTTATCCGTTACGAAGTCGGGGAAGGCATCGAGAAGAAACAGGAGAACTTCGCTGAAGAAGTGATGGCGCAAATTAACGCCAGCTAACGACAAACAAAAAACCGGGACTTCTCCCGGTTTTTTGTGATAACGACAAAGATAACAACAAGAGCAAGGCATGTCACAGGCAACACTTTATAAAAGGGTTCTGCTCAAACTCAGTGGCGAAGCGCTGATGGGTGAACTCGATTACGGCATTGACCCGGCCATGATCAAACGCGTGGCGGAAGAAGTCAAAGCCGTCGCCGACATGGGCGTGGAAGTGGCGCTGGTGATTGGCGCAGGCAACATCTTCCGTGGCGAAGGACTGGCGCAGGCGGGCATGGATCGTACCGCCGGCGACAACATGGGCATGCTGGCCACCGTGATGAACAGTCTGGCGATGCAGGATGCGCTGGAAAAAACCGGCGCCAGTTGCCGTGTGATGTCCGCCCTGCAAATGCCCAAAGTGTGTGAGGAATATAACCACCGCAATGCGCTGGCGCATTTACAGCAGGGTCGGGTGGTGGTGTTCGCTGCCGGCACCGGCAACCCGTATTTCACCACCGACACAGCGGGTTGTTTGCGCGCGATTGAAATCAGCGCCGACTGCATCCTCAAGGCAACCAAGGTGGATGGCGTGTATGACGCCGACCCGATGAAAAATCCGGACGCCAAACGTTATCAAACACTGAGTTATAACGAGGTGCTGGCGCAAAACCTGCGCGTGATGGACGCCGCCGCCATTGTGCTGTGCCGTGAAAACAGCATGCCATTGCGCGTATTCAACCTTAACCAGCCCGGCGCATTGCCGGCTACCATGACCGATGCCGCCATCGGCACGACAGTTGTACCGGGAGATGCATAATGATTGATGAAATACTTCAGGATGCAGAAGCACGCATGGGCAAAAGTGTGGAAGCCCTCAGCAAGGAACTGACCAAAATCCGCACCGGCCGCGCACACCCCAGCTTGCTGGATCAGGTGTCGGTGGAGTACTACGGCAACGCCACCCCCATCAAGCAGGTCGCCAATGTCACGGTGGAAGATTCCCGCACCCTGGTGGTCACCCCCTGGGAAAAACAGATGGTGCCCGCGGTGGAAAAAGCCATTATGAACGCCGGCCTGGGGCTGAACCCTGCAACCGCAGGAACCGTGATTCGCATCCCAATGCCGCCGCTGACCGAAGAGCGCCGCCGCGATCTGGTAAAAGTGGTCAAGGGTGAAGCTGAAAACGGCCGTATCGCCATTCGCAATATTCGCCGCGACGCCAACAGCGACTTCAAGGAGCTGCTAAAGGAAAAGGAAATTACTGAAGATGCATGCCGTGGCGCGGAAGAAGAAGTGCAGAAACTGACCAACAAATACATCGCCAAGGTTGACGAAGCGCTGGCCGCCAAAGAAAAAGAACTGATGGAAGTGTAGGCTGCGGCGCTGACGCAACCCGCTACCCGGATCCAAGCGTGACAACACCTGACAACAGCCCGGACAAACTGCCACAACACCTCGCCGTGGTAATGGACGGTAACGGCCGCTGGGCGAAAAAACGCTTCATGCCGCGCACTGCCGGGCACAAGGCCGGCGTCAACGCCACCCGCAAACTGGTCGCCGCATGCGCTGCGCGCGGCATCCCTGTGCTGACGGTGTTTGCTTTCTCCAGTGAAAACTGGAACCGCCCCGAGCAGGAAGTCAGCACGCTGATGTCGCTGTTTGTCACCACCCTGTCATCGGAAATTTCCAAACTGCACAAACAGAATGTACAGGTGCGTTTCATCGGCGATCGCACGCGCTTCGATGAGTGCCTGCAAAAAGGCATCATGGACGCCGAGCAGCTTACGCGCAATAACACCGGGCTGGTATTCAATATCGCCGCCAATTACGGTGGCCGCTGGGATATCGTCAATGCCGCGCGTCAACTGCTGCAAAAGCACAGTGGCGAGTCGGTGACGGAAGAACGCTTTGCGCAATACCTGCAAACGCCCGATTTGCCCGATGTCGACCTGTTCATCCGCACTGGCGGCGAGCAGCGTATCAGCAATTTTCTTATCTGGCAAAGCGCCTACGCTGAACTGTATTTCACCGACACCCTGTGGCCGGATTTTGACGAGCAGAGTTTACATCAGGCGCTGGACTGGTATGCCGAGCGCGAACGCCGTTTTGGCAAAACCTCAAAGCAGATTCAGCAAGAACAACAGAACAAGCAGGCCTCATAATGTTGTGGCAACGCGTGCTTACCGCAATTCCGCTGGCGGCGCTGGTGTTGTGGATGATTCTGTTTCAGCCCACTGCTACATTCGACTATCTGTTATATGTGATTTCACTGATTGCCGCCTATGAATGGGCGCGCCTCAGCGGATTTTTCCCTGCGGTGCTGTGTGGCCTGTATGCGCTGGGTGTGCTGATACTGTGCGTGGCGCTGATCCAGGCCTATCAATCACTGACCGGGCCAATCTTGTTACTCGGCGCTGCATGGTGGGCGCTTGCCAGCACTCGCCTGTTCATGATCCAGCCACAACAGCAGCGCAGGGTGTACTGGGGCAAGGCGTTAACCGGGCTGCTGGTGATTCCGGTCGCCGTGGTCGCCATGCACAGCCTGCACCAGCAGCAGGGAGCGGCGTGGTTGCTGTATGGGTTGATGCTGGTATGGGTGGCGGATATTGGCGCCTATTTCAGTGGCAAGGCATTCGGCAAGCGCAAGCTGGCGCCACATATCAGTCCTGGTAAAACCATTGAAGGATTACTCGGCGCCTTGCTGGCGACATCGCTGTATACGCTGGTGGCGGCCTGGTATTTCACCCTGGGCGCGCAGCAGACCGTGTATCTGCTGTTGCTGTCAGCCATGTTGACGCTGGTGTCGGTTGCCGGGGATTTGTATGAAAGCGTGCTCAAGCGCGAATTCGGCGTCAAGGACAGCGGCAACATTCTGCCCGGACACGGCGGCGTGCTCGATCGTATCGACAGCGTACTGGCGGCGATGCCGGTGTTTGCCTTGCTACTGCCCTACGTGCTGGGAGACAAGCTGCTGTGAATGGCGTCACCTTGCTCGGCTCCACCGGCAGCATCGGCGCCAGTTCACTGGATGTGATTGCGCGCCATCCTGATCGTTATCAGATCGTGGCGCTAACCGCCAACAGCGATGTTGACACCATGCTGGCGCAATGCCGCCAGTGGCAACCACAGTTTGCCGTGATGTCGGATGCCGATTCGGCGCAACAACTGCGTGAACAACTGGGCTCGACAGACACAGAGGTGCTTGCCGGTGTTCCCGGTTTGCAACAGGTTGCAGCCTTGCCGCAAACCGATACAGTGATTGCCGGCATTGTCGGCGCCGCCGGTTTACTGCCGACGCTGGCGGCGGCGCATGCGGGAAAACGGGTTTTGCTGGCCAACAAGGAAGCACTGGTCATGTCAGGGCATTTGTTTATGCAAACCGCACGTGACAATGAGGCTGAAATTTTACCCGTAGACAGCGAACACAACGCCATCTTCCAGTGTTTGCCGGTAACCGGGGCAACGCAGGCGCAGCATTTTCCCGGGGTGGAGAAAATTCTGCTCACCGCCAGCGGCGGCCCGTTTCGCACCCTGTCAGCCGCTGAGATGAACGATGTCACGCCGGAACAGGCGGTGGCGCACCCGAACTGGAGCATGGGCCGCAAGATTTCAGTCGATTCGGCTACCATGATGAACAAGGGGCTGGAAGTCATCGAGGCGCGCTGGCTGTTCGATATCGCGGTGGAACAAATCGAAGTGGTGGTGCATCCACAGAGTGTGATTCATTCGATGGTGAGCTATAACGATGGTTCGGTGCTGGCGCAACTCGGCAATCCGGACATGCGCACCCCGATTGCCAGTGCGCTGGCCTGGCCAGACAGGATAAACTCCGGGGTGGAACCTCTGGATATCTTCGAGGTCGCAACACTGGATTTTGAAAAACCCGATTGGCAGCGTTTTCCCTGTCTGCAACTGTGTTTTGACGCGGTGAAACGCGGCGGTAGCGCCAGTATTGTGCTCAACGCCGCCAATGAAATTGCTGTGGAGCAGTTTTTGCAACACAACATCGGCTTTACCGACATCGCGCGCGTCATCGAGAAAACGCTGGAGCAGGCCGAAATTAACGATGCAGTCGACCACATAGACGATATACTTGCGGCTGACCGCGATGCACGAAACATTGCCACAACAATAACAACAAATTTGAGCCGACTCTGAGCGAAAAGTGTCCATACTGCAGAACATATTCTATTTTATCTTTGCCCTGGGTATTCTGGTTACCTTCCACGAATTCGGCCATTACTGGGTGGCGCGCAAGGCAGGCGTCAAGGTGCTGCGCTTCTCCATTGGCTTTGGCAAACCGCTGTTCGTCTGGAAACGCAACCGCGACGGCGATGAAATCGAATACTGGATTGCCATGATTCCGCTCGGCGGCTACGTCAAGATGCTGGATCAGCGCGAAGGCAAGGTGGCGGAAAAAGATTTGCCGCGGGCATTCAACACCCAGCCGCTGGCCAAGCGCTTCGCTATCGTGGCGGCAGGCCCGGTGTTTAATTTCATTCTGGCCATCCTTTTTTACTGGGCGGTGTTTGTTATCGGCGTTACCGCCGAACGGCCGTTGCTGGGCGAACCCGATAGCGGCACGGTGGCGCAGGCCTCCGGTTTTCAGAACGAAGACGAAGTGTTGTCGGTGGCGGATATGCCGGTGCGCTCATGGGCGGAATTCCGGCTAGGGCTGATCGAACACGGACTCGATGGCGGCGGCGTGCCAGTGCTGGTCAGACAGGCGAATGGCGAACAGGTCACGCGCACGCTGGCGCTGGCGGATGAAAGTTTGCTGGCGGAAGAGGGCGATGCCGTTTCGCGTCTGGGTTTCCGGCAATGGTGGCCGGAGCTGCCGCCGGAAATCGGCGGCGTGGTGGACAAGGGCGCGGCGCAGGATGCGGGCTTAAAGGCGGGCGACAAGGTGTTGCGCATCGATGAAATGCCGGTGAGCAACTGGCATGAAATTGTCAGCATTGTGCAGAATCACCCGGCGCAGCCGCTGGAATTTACCATCGAGCGTGATGGCGCAACGCAGCGCATTATGGTGATTCCGGCGACGCGGGAAGTTGACGGCAAGCAACAGGGCTTTATCGGCGCCTATCAACACGTTCCGGAGACGGTCAAGGAGCGCTTGCTGGTCAAGATAGAATATGACCCATTGACAGCATTCGGTCAGGCGGCGAAAAAAACCTGGGACATGTCGGTGCTGACCTTGCGCGTTCTCTGGCGCATGGTCACCGGCGAAGCCTCGCTAACCAACATCTCGGGGCCGATTACCATCGCCAGGTATGCTGGCATTACCGCGCAGATCGGTTTGACCACCTATCTGGGTTTCCTGGCGGTGATCTCGCTCAGTCTGGGGGTGCTTAATCTGCTGCCGGTGCCGATGCTGGATGGCGGTCATCTTATGTATTATCTGATTGAACTGGTCAAGGGTTCGCCGGTTTCCGAAGCGTTTGAACTGCGCGGCCAGCAGATTGGCATGGCGATTCTGGCGATGCTGATGGGGATTGCCCTGTTCAATGATTTTCAGCGCCTGATGCAATGAGGTGGTATGCAAACTAGCGCGGTTGTTATTCTTACACGAATCCTGTTTGTTTTTTTCCTGCTGATTTCGCTGCATATACAGGCGGCGGAAAGCTTTGTGGTGAGTGATATCAAAATCGAGGGATTGGAGCGTCTGCCGGATGGCACGCTGCTGAATTACCTGCCGGTGCAGGTGGGCGACCCGGTTGATCAGAAACAGGTCGCTTTCGCCATTCGCGAGCTTTACAAAACAGGTTTTTTCGCCAACGTTGCGCTTTACCGTGATGGCGACACGCTGATTGTCAGAGTCAGGGAGCGCCCATCCATCGCCGACGTAACCTTTTCCGGCAATTCGGACATTGATGACAAATCACTGGAAGAAGCGCTGCAAGGCGTCGGCATGGTGAAAGGCCGCATCTACAATCGCACCCTGCTGGAAAAACTGTCGCAGGAGCTTGAGCGGGTGTACTTCAGCCAGGGCAAGTACGGCGTGCGCATCAATACGGAAGTTACCGAGCTGGATCAGAACCGGGTGTCGATTGACATCAAAATCTCGGAAGGCGTGGTGGCGTTGATCAAACAAATCAACATTATCGGCAATCATGCCTTTGATGACGAAACCCTGCTCGATGAGTTCAATCTTGGCGTGCCGTCATCCTGGTCGATTTTTTCTTCCGCCGATGAGTACTCGCGTCCCAAGCTGAACGCGGATCTGGAAACCCTGCGTTCGTATTATCTGGACCGGGGTTATCTCAAGTTCAGCGTGCGCTCCACCCAAGTGTCCATCACGCCTGACAAAAAGGATATCTATATCACCATCAACGTGGAAGAGGGGGAGCAGTACAAAGTCAGCAAGGTTGAACTCAGTGGCGAAATGGTGTTCGACAAGGCGGTATTTGAATCCATGATTACAACCCGCGAAGGCGAACTGTTTTCACGCAAACAGATGATTGCCACCCAGAAAGCGCTGAAGGAGGCGATGGGGAAAGTCGGCTATCACTTTGCCCGGGTCGAGATAGCGCCATCGATTGATGAGCAGACCAAAACCATCAGTCTCGAATATGTCTTGCAGCCAGGCAACAAGGTGTATGTGCGGCGCATCAACTTTAACGGCAATTACCGCACTCACGAAATTGTGTTGCGGCGCGAAATGCGTTTGATGGAAGGCTCGGTGCTGGCCAGCGACAAGCTGGAGCGTTCACGCATTCGCCTGCAACGCCTGAGTTATATCGAAAGCGTCAACATCGAAACCGCGCCGGTCGCCGGGGTCAACAACCTGGTGGATTTGAATGTGACCGTCAGCGAACGCTTGTCCGGTAGCTTCAACATCGGCGCGGGTTTTTCCCAAACCCAGGGCTTTTTATTCAATGTTGGTCTGACCCAGGAAAACCTGTTCGGCACCGGGCAGCGGCTGCAGCTCGACATCAACACCGACCAGGCCAATACCGTGTATAACGTGTCATTTACCGACCCGTATTACACCCTGGATGGCGTCAGTCGCAGCCTGAGCGCGTTTTATCGCAAGCGTGATGCGGCGCAGCAGGATATCAATGATTTCCAGACCAATACCTTCGGCGCCAATGTCAGCTACGGTATTCCACTGACAGAATACAACACGGTTCGTTTGGGCTATGGCTACCGAAATGTCGAATTGCTGATAGGGGCAAATCCGTCTGATACGGTCAATGATTTTGTCAATCAGAATGGCAGCCAGTTTGGCACGTTTACCGTCAATGCCAGCTTTTCACACGATACACGTAATCGGACTGTATTCGCCACCCGTGGCAGCGCACAGACTATTGGTATGAATATCACCGTACCGGGAAGCGATCTGGAATATTACAAACTGTCGTACGATACCAAGTTCTACTTCAAGATGACGGACGATCTGACCCTGCTGCTGCGCTCAAACCTGGCCTATGGCGACGGCTATGGCGATACTGATGAGTTGCCGTTCTTCGAGCGCTACTTTGCAGGCGGTTTGCGCACCGTGCGCGGTTACGACACCAATTCGCTTGGGCCGCGTGACGCCACTTCGGGCTTGCCAGTTGGCGGAAATATGCGCGTTACCGCTGGTGCTGATATCGTATTTCCAGTACCATTCACAGACAAACCACCCAGCACAGTGCGTTTCAGCGCCTTTTATGACATAGGCAATGTGTTCCTCGATAATGCTGCAACCTTCGATTCCACCAAAATCGGTTTCGACAGCGGCGAACTAAGAACATCTGTTGGCGTCTCATTTGTCTGGTTGGCGCCGGTTGGTCCGCTGCGATTCAGCTGGGCCAGAGCGTTGAATAATGTGCCCGGTGATGATCTGCGTAATTTCCAGTTTAGTATTGGTTCATTCTTCTAAGGAGAAATAAAAAGTGAAAAGTTTATTGGTAAGTGTGTTCATGCTGTTGGCCTTTTCTGTACAGGCGGCAGGTTTGAAAGTTGGTGTGGTCAAGGTTGAAAAAATTCTTGCCGATGCGCCCCAGGTGGAAGCGGTTAATGCCGAAATGCTGAAACGCTTCAGCGGCCCGAAAGACGAGCTGAAAGCACTGGAAGGCGATATCAAAAAGTTGCAGGAAGAATACAAGCGCAACGAACTGGTGATGACCCAGGACAAGCTAGACGAAATCAAGAAAAAGGCGATTGCCAAGTTGCAGGAATTCAAGCAGAAAGAAGCGGCGCTGAATCAGGAAGTCAGCAGCATGCGCAGCCAGAAACTGGCGGAGTTGCAGCAACAGATTCGCGGCATCATTGAAGATATCGCCAAAAAAGAAAAGTTTGACCTGATTCTGAGTGACGGCGTGGTATATTCAAGAGACAAGCTGGATATTACCGACAAGGTGCTCGATAAAATGAAAAAAGCGTTCAAGAAATAACGCTGTATGCCGGTCAGTCTTGCAGAACTTGCGCGCCTGACATCGACAAGCCTGTCGGGTGACGGCGACTGCCAGATTGAAACGGTCGCCGACATCGCAAGCGCCGGTGAGGGCGCGATTTCATTTGTCGCTGACCTCAAGTACAAAAAGCACCTGGCGTCAACCGGCGCCAGCGCCTTGATAGTG
This sequence comes from Gammaproteobacteria bacterium, assembly GCA_026995045.1. GTDB lineage: Bacteria > Pseudomonadota > Gammaproteobacteria > SZUA-229 > SZUA-229 > S139-92. The sequence continues at coordinate 16,120 of JALWPK010000055.1, forward strand.
ACGCCGGAGCTGGCCGATGAATGTGACCGGCCCGCGCTGGTGACGCCAAACCCGAGGCTGGTTTACGCCAGGGTCGCCAATATCCTGTTCCCGCCCGAGAGCTATGCGCCGGGCGTTGCAGCAGCGGCAATTATTGACCCCACAGCCAGTGTGGCGGACAGCGCCAGCATTGCTCCCGGCGCCGTGATTGAAGCCAATGCAGTGATTGGTGAAAACACCCGCATCGGCGCCGGCGCGGTGATTGAACATGACGCCGAGGTCGGCGATAACAGTGTGGTTCACGCCAATGCGGTTGTCGGTCATCATTGCCGGGTGGGGAAGCGTTGCATTCTGCACGCCTGCTCGGTGCTCGGCGCCGACGGTTTCGGTTTTGTGCGCGACGAGAATGGCGACAACATCAAGATTCCGCAAACCGGCCGGGTGGTGCTGGGCGATGATGTTGAAATTGGCGCCAGCACCACCATCGACCGTGGCGCCCTGGAAGATACGGTTATCGGTAATGGCGTCAAACTGGACAACCAGATCCAGGTCGCACACAGTGTACAGATCGGCGATAACACCATCATCTCTGCTGCAACTGCAATCGCTGGCAGCACCAAAATCGGCAGGAATTGCCTGATTGGCGGCCTGACCGGCATTCGCGAGCATATCGAAATCGCCGACAATGTGATGATTACCGCGCGCACACTGGTGACACATTCAATCACCAGGCCGGGTTCATCATATTCATCCAGCACACCAATGGATGAAACAATCAACTGGCGCAAGAACAGCGCACGTTTTCGTCAGCTTGATAAAATGGCGCGGCGAATAGGCTCGCTGGAAAAGGCGCTGCAAGCGCTGAAAGATAAACAATAAACTGGAGTCTGATGTGAGTGAAATGTATATAGATGAGATCCGCCGGTTTTTGCCGCACCGTTATCCGTTTTTGCTGGTGGATCGGGTGCTGGAATGCACACCGGGTGAAAGCCTGACCGCAATTAAAAATGTGTCGGTCAACGAACCGTTTTTCACCGGCCATTTTCCGGAACAGCCCATCATGCCCGGCGTGCTGATTATCGAAGCGCTGGCGCAGGCAACCGGTTTGCTCGGTTTTCGCACCATGAGTGAAGAACCCAGCGAAGACGTGCTGTACATGTTGGTGGGCGTCGACAATGTGCGCTTCAAGCGACAGGTGGTGCCCGGTGATCAACTGGTGCTGAAAGCCAAAATCGAACGCCGCTCCAAAGTGGTGTGGAAGTTCAGTTGCGAAGCCACGGTTGACGATGAAGTGGTCACCAGGGTTGACATGCTGTGCGCCGCCAAGCCGAAGGACGAGCTTTGATTCATCAGACCGCCATCATCGACCCGTCGGCAAACATTGCCGACAATGTCAGCATTGGTCCCTACAGTGTCATTGAAGCCGAAGTGGAAATCGGTGAGGGCACGGAAATTGCGCCACACGTGGTCATTAAAGGCCCGACGACTATCGGCAAGGACAACCGTATTTTCCAGTTCGCCAGCATTGGCGAACAGCCGCAGGATCTGAAATACGCCGGCCAGAAAACCCGGCTGGAAATCGGCGACCGCAACACCATTCGTGAATATGTCACCCTCAATCGCGGCACGGTTGAAGATCGCGGCGTCACCACCATTGGCAACGATAACCTGTTCATGACCTCCTGCCATGTGGCGCACGATTGTGTTATCGGCGATCATGTCATCCTTGCCAACGCCGTCGCCCTGGCCGGGCATGTGCGTGTCGATGACTACGCCATCCTCGGCGGCTACTCCACCGTACACCAGTTCACCCGTATCGGCGCGCACAGCTTTTCCGGCTTCGCCACAGCGATAGACCGCGACATCCTGCCTTTCTTCACCGTCGCCGGCAATCGCGCCCGCGCCGTTGGCATCAACAAGGAAGGCCTGAAACGCCGTGACTTTAGCCCCGAGTCCATCAAGGCGCTGCAAAACGCCTTCAAGCTGCTGGTGAAATCACCGATCGCGCACAAGGACGCGATGAACCGGGTGGAAGAACTCGCCGGCGAGTTTGTTGAAGTGAAGCAGTTGTTTGATTTTATCGAATCCTCCGAACGCGGCTGGATTCGGTGAGGGTGGTATTAGGTTTACCACAGAGGCGCGGAGGCACAGAGGCTTATTTATCGTACAGGAGTGGCTTCTGCTCGAATCGTATTTTCCAGGCACTGTGTTATCTGAAATCGTATCTTCGTGGCTGAAACCGCTATCAGCTTGCGGCTGGCATCACGAGATTGCCACGTCGCTATCGCTCCTCGCAATGACAGCTTCTTCTATTACGCTCTGTGATTGCGAGCGCAGCAAAGTAATCTCGCGCCACAGACTGTGCCCTGTTATATACCTCTGTGCGCTCAAAATGACACCGAACCCATCTGCGTTCATCAGCGTTCATCTGCGGATAAAAAAACTCCGCGCCTCTGTGGTGAACCATAAATACACTATCCCCCAATATCATCATTCGCCAGTTTCACCACCGCATAGGCCACTTCCTCATAGGGGTGCGCCTGTTTCATTGCCGTAACCGCCGCCCGGATATGCTCATCGGCGCACACCATTTCCACTTTCAGTTCGGCAACCGTTTCGACCTGACCCTGCTGGCCGATGGCCGGATTGCTGCCTGCCAGGGGCCGGAACTGGCCGGTTCCCGGTGTTTGCCAGCAGCACTGGTCATAATTGCCGATGTGGCCGCAGCCGGTGGCGAATATCGCCTGTTTGACTTTTTCCGCGTCTTTTTCAGGGACATAGAAACTTAGCTGATACATAGCATGCTCCAAATCAGGCAAGAAAATTCGTATCGAATACCTTAGAATTTACCCTTTTTGAGCACAGCAGGACAATCCAAAATGAGTGGTGGCATTCAACTTTCTTCCGACATGATTAACGGCATCCGCGAGGTGCTGGTCAAACATGACCCGCAGGCGCAGGACGACATGATTTTCATGCAGTACATGGCGGCCATTGCGGCGTTTGTGCTGGCGCATCAGACCAATCCGGCAATGAACAAGCAGGCGGTGCTGGATGACATCAGCACTTTCATGGGACATGTTGTGAAACAGGTGGAAGCGGATATACAGCCGCCACAACCGGCAGAGGAGGCTTTTGGCATCTGGACCCCGGATCAGGGGTAGTCCAATGAACCATGATTTCTGGCGGCAACGCTGGCAGCAGAACGAAATCGGCTTTCACCAGGAACTGATTAATCCCTGGCTGGCCTATTATTATGGGGAGATGGGGCCGCCGCCTGAAAAACGGGCAAATCTCAGTGTGTTTGTACCGCTCTGTGGCAAAAGCCGCGACATGCTGTGGCTGGCGCAAAACGGTTACAAGGTGGTTGGGCTGGAGTTGTGCGATATTGCGGTGAAGGCATTTTTCGAGGAATCGAATCTGCCGCACGATATTGAAGAAAGCGGCGAGCATACCCATTACACTACGGACAATATCCGTATCGTGCAGGGCGATTTTTTCAGCATCACGCCGGAGCAGCTCGGCCCGGTCACGGATGTATTCGACCGCGCCTCGCTAATCGCCTTGCCGCCGGATATGCGCAAGCAGTACGCTGAAAAAATGACCGAACTGCTGTCGCCGGGAACGCGCACCTTGCTGGTGACGCTGACCTATCCGCAGCACGAAATGGACGGCCCGCCGTTCTCGGTGTCGGAAGACGAAGTGCATGAGCTGTACGGCGAGCATTTCAAAATCGACAAGCTGGCGGCGAAAAACACGCTGGACGATGAACCGCGTTTCAAACAGCGCGGTCTCACAGAACTGACTGAAAGCGCTTTCAAACTCACCCGGTTATAACCAACAGGAAACCTGCATGACACAAACCGCAGTACAGAACACCGACAACAGCCCCGCGCAACCGCAGCACCACCCGGCGTTTGAATGGCTGGGTTCACGCAAGATTGATTCGCTCAACGTCACGGTCGAGGAATACCGACATAAACAGACCGGCGCGCTGCATTACCACATCGCCGCGGACAACAAGGAAAACGTGTTTCTGGTCGCCTTCCGCACCGTGCCGATGGATTCCACCGGCGTCGCCCATATTCTCGAACACACGGCATTGTGCGGCAGCAAACACTACCCGGTGCGCGATCCGTTCTTCATGATGATACGGCGCTCGCTCAATACCTTCATGAACGCCTTTACCAGCAGCGACTGGACCGCCTATCCCTTCGCCAGCCAGAACAGAAAGGACTTTTACAACCTGCTGGATGTTTACCTCGATGCGGCGTTTTTCTCGCGCCTCGACGAAATGGACTTTTTGCAGGAAGGACATCGCGTTGAATTTGCCGAGCCGGACAATCCCGACAGCCCGCTGGAATTCAAGGGGGTGGTGCTCAACGAAATGAAAGGCGCGATGAGTTCCGCCACCAGCGTGTTGTGGCAAACCATCAGCAAATACCTGTATCCCACCTCGACCTACCACTACAACAGTGGTGGTGAGCCGATGGATATCCCGGATCTGAGCTATCAGCAATTAAAGGATTTCTACCAGACGCATTACCACCCCAGCAATGCGGTGTTCATGACCTTTGGCGACATCCCGGTTGCCGAGTTGCAACAACGCTTCGAAGACAGGGCGCTATCGCATTTCGACAAACTGGACGTGCACATCGCGGTGGAGCCGGAGAAGCGTTACCTCGCGCCGGTGAAGGTGGAAGAATATTATGCTTTCGATCTCACCGAAGGCGAAACCGCCGACAACAAGACTCATCATGTGCTGGCCTGGTTGCTGGGCAAATGTACCTCGCTGCAGGACATGATGCGCGCCAGTCTGTTGTCGCAGGTGCTGCTCGACAACAGTTCATCACCACTGCGTCACGCGCTGGAAAAAACCGAACTGGGCGCGTCGCCGTCGCCATTGTGCGGACTGGAAGATTCCAATTATGAAATGTGCTTCATGTGCGGCCTCGAAGGCAGCGAGCCCGAGCACGCCGAAGCTTTCGAGCAACTGGTGCTGGATGTGCTCAATGAGGTTGCCGAAAACGGCGTGCCGCAGGAGCAGCTGGAATCGGTGCTGCACCAGCTTGAACTGCACCAGCGTGAAATCGGTGGCGACGGTTATCCCTACGGTCTGCAATTGATACTCAATAGCCTCACCGCCGCCATTCACCGCAGCGACCCGGCCGAGTTGCTCGATCTGGATGCGGTGATTGACGATCTGCGCGAACATATCAAGAACCCGGACTTCATCAAACAACTGGTGAAAGACCTGCTGCTGGACAACCCGCACCGCGTGCTGCTCACCATGAAACCGGACACCGGACTGAGCCAGCGCAAGGAACAGGCCGAAAAGCAGCGGCTGGAGCTAATCAAGCAGTCGCTCAGCGATGAGCAGAAACAGCAGCTGATTGAAACCGCGAAAAAACTCGCCGAGCGCCAGATGCAGCACGATGACCCGGAAATTCTGCCCAAGGTCGGCCTCGATGATGTGCCGGCCGAGTTGTCGATTCCGCAAGCCAGAACCTGCGCGATTCACAGCGCCAAAGCCAGTTGCTACGAACAGGGCACCAATGGACTGGTGTATCACGAAGTGGTGATGCAACTGCCGCAAATGGAGCACGACCTGTTTATGCTGTTGCCGCATTATTCCAGTTGCCTCACCGAAGTCGGCGCAGGCGACCGGGACTATCTGCAAATGCAGGCCTGGCAGTCACAGGTCAGCGGTGGCATTCACGGCAGCGCCAGCATCCGCGCACACACCGATGACGTGCAGCAAACCAGCGGCTATTTCCTGCTCAACGGCAAGGCGCTGGAGCGCAACAACCGGGCCCTGTCCGAACTGATGGCGGAAACCGTCGAGCATGTGCGTTTTGACGAACACGACCGCATCAAGGATTTGATTGCGCAAAAACGCGCGCAGCGCGAGCGTAGCGTCACCGGCAGCGGCCACACGCTGGCGATGACCGCCGCCAGCGCCGGCATCAGCCCCATCGCGTGGCTCAATCACCAGTTCAGCGGCCTCGAAGGCATCAAGGCGCTGAAAGCGCTGGACGACGCCAACAACGAAAGCAGGGCGGTGGTGGCCAGCCTGGCGGAGCAGTTTGCCGACATTCACAAACAGATGCAGCAGGCGCCGCGCCAGTTCATGCTGGTGGCCGAGCCGGGCAAGGCGGAAAGCTGCATCGAGCAGATGGCGAGCGTGTGGAAAGACAGCGCCGCCGGCGCCGGTTTCAGTGAACTGGCGCTGCCCGAAACGCACGACAGCGTCAAACAAATGTGGATTGCCAACACCCAGGTCAATTTCTGCGCCAAAGCCTATCCGACCGTGACCATGGAGCACGAAGACGCCGCGGCCCTGTCCGTGCTCGGCGGTTTCATGCGCAACGGTTTTCTGCACACCGCCATCCGCGAGCAGGGCGGCGCCTACGGTGGTGGCGCGGCGCATGATCCCAACATCGCCGCCTTCCGTTTTTATTCCTACCGCGACCCGCGGCTGGACGAAACCCTGGCCGATTTCGACAGGGCGATTGAATGGGTGCTGGAAGGCAAGCACGAATGGCGTCAGGTCGAAGAAGCCATACTCGGTGTCATCAGTTCGCTCGACAAACCGGGTTCACCGGCAGGTGAAGCCAAACAGGCGTTCCACAACATGCTGCATGGCCGCACGCCGGAAAAACTCAAGGCCTTCCGCGAAGCCGTGCTGGCGGTGAAGCTGGAAGACCTGCAACGCGTCACCGAAACCTGGCTGCAACCGGACAGGGCCAGCACCGCTGTCATCACCAGCGCTGCTACGCTGAATGACAAGGGTGACCTTGGTCTCGACGTGGTGCATTTGTAGTCTTTGCTGCCTGTCATCGCGAGCGTAGCGCGGTGATCTCGCGAAGCAGGTATGAAGGAGGTGGTTTCACGAGATTGCCGCGTCGCAAACAACGCTCCTCGCAATGACAGAGGCCTCTCAAAGTGAATGTCATCGCGAGTGCAGCGCGGCGATCTCGGGAAGCAGGTGTGAAGGTGATAGCTTCACGGGATTGCCGCGTCACAAACAACGCTCCTCGCAATGATGAATAAATCAGAGTTTCCTGAACCAACGGGGATAAGCATGTCCTGTTCCAACCGTAATCAGCGCTTGCCACTGGCAAGCGGAATTGCCGCCACAACAGCCGCGCCCTGCGCAGCTGTTGTCGTTCCCGTGTTTTGCGCCTGCATGATTGCCGCCGGCGGCATTCGTATTCCGCCGCAACGGCTGGTGCTGGCGCAGCACGATATTGATCGCGAAACCGAATTCATTGTCAGCGAACAGCATGTTGATGATGATTCTTTTTTAATGTAACTGTAACAACAGGAGCCAACCATGAAAGTTGCCTATATTTTTTCCACCCAGGGTCATTCCGTTTCCTACAAACTTGGCAAAATGATATTGCCCCAGCTCGAAGACGACGCGCACGGTGTTGATGTCGTCGGCATGTTTTTCTTTGAAGATAACGCCTATGTACTGCAACAGGGCAACCCGATTGGCGAGCGCCTGGCCAAAGTGGCCAAAGACCGGGGCATGCTGCTGATGGCCTGTGACCAGTGCGCCTATGAGCGCGAAATCGACGACAAACTGGTGGAAGGGGCGGTGATTGGTTGCTTCCCGAATCTGTATTCGGCCTTGTCTGGCAACATGCCGGATCAGGTTATCACACTGTAGCGGCGTCACCCTTGCTGGCGTCATGCCGGCAAGGGGCTGCCTGGTTCATGAGCATCCTTCTGGTTGGCTCCGCCTCAATCCTCAGTGCTGAAATTTTTCAGGCGCTGCATACGAGCGGGCAACCACTGGCAGCCGCAGGTGTGTGGCGGCGGCAACATGCCAGGCTGGGGCGGATTATCGATATGGCCAGCCGTGACCTGGAGCTGCTGGCGCTGAATGCCGGTTTGCCTGTGATTGCGATGCAGGATGAAGCTCAGGCGCAGCAACGCATCGAACAACTGGATATCGACACAATGGTGCTGGCCTGTTACCCGCACAGGTTGCCGCAGGCATTGATTGACAGCGCGCCAGTGTGCATCAACATCCATCCATCGCTGTTGCCCAAATACCGCGGCCCGGAGCCGGTGTTCTGGCAGTTCCGTAACGCGGCGCCGTTCGGCGTCAGCATTCACCGGGTGAATGCCCGGTTTGATGCGGGCGAGCTGATTGCCCAGGCGGCGGTGGAGTTGCCGACAGGCTGTGACTATGCCACCGCCACCACGCTGCTCGCCAGACAGGGAGCCAGCCTGCTGCTGAAACAGCTCGAACAGGCAGGTGAGGACGGCTGGTCTTCGACGCCGCAGAATGAGGCAGAAGCCAGTTACCAGCCATATCCGGATGCGGCCGATTTTGTGATTGACACCCGCCAGTCCGCCGAGGCGGTGTTCAATTTCATGCGTGGTACAGCGGTATTTGGCCAGCCTTACCGCTGCGCGTTGAGCGATGGCGAGTTGTGGCTGCAACAGGCGCTGGCTTTCGAGTCTGATGCGGTGCTGCAAACAGAAACAGTCGCTGAAGGCGAGGTGATAAAACTGCAATGCAGCCCCGGCGTGCTCATAGCCAGACAGCTTGCAGGGAAACTCGCCCCGGCGGATACCTTATAATGCGCCCATGACAGCTCCGCAAACCTACCAACTGGTCGAAACCCGCCTGCAGGAAAAACTGGACAACGGCACCACGCGCTGCAACCTGTGCCTGTGGCGCTGCAAAATCGGCCACGGCCAGCGCGGTTTCTGCCAGGCGCACGTCAACCGCAACGGCACGCTGTACAATCTTTCCTATGGCATGATTTCCGCCATCGACATCAACCCGATTGAAGACAAGCCGGTGAAGCACTATCGCCCCGGCAGCAACGTGCTGTCCGTCGGCAGCTACGGTTGCAGTTTCCGCTGCGGCGGCTGTCACAATCTGGAAATTTCCTGGGGCGTGGAAGCGCTGGACGACATGGCGCGGGGCGAGTCCACCGAAGCTTGGATTCCGCCACAGCAGCTGATCGACACCGCGCTGCGCCTCGGCGTCGACGGCATCGCCTTTACCTATTCCGAGCCGGCAGTGTGGCTGGAACACGTGGTCGACACCTGCGAGCTGGCGCACCAGGCCGGGCTGTACACGGTGTATGTCTCCAACAGTTATGTCACCGACGAAGCGCTGGAAATGGTGGCGCCGCATCTGGACGTGCTGTGTTCCGACATCAAGAGCATGCGCGATGATTTCTACGCTGAAATCTGCCGCCCGGCGAAGGTTGAGCAGGTGCTGGGCGCCATCAAAAAGGCGCACGAACTGGGTATTCACGTCGAAACCCGCACCAATATCATTCCCGGCAAAAACGACGACCCGGAAGAGCACTACCGCATCGCCGGCTGGATACGCGACAATCTGGGCGCGGACAGCCCCTGGCACATCACCAAATTTTTCCCCGCCTACAAGCTCAGCGATGTGCCGCCAACGCCGGACGAAAGCCTGTTCGCCGCCGAAAAACAGGCGCA
>JALWPK010000056.1 GCA_026995045.1 Gammaproteobacteria bacterium
TGAAGCGTTAGGTGACTCGTTTACTGCCGCCCTTAAAGGTGATTGGGAATCTCTTGGTGATATCTGGGACTCTGTTTGGGATAATATTCTTGACCGTACTGGTCAATACCTGGCTGACCGTTTCTTTGACATCGGCACTGAGTTGGTGATGAGTGTCGCTGATGGTATGTCAAGTGGCGGCGGTGTTATTGGAGATGTGGTCAGTGGTCTGGGGGATATTCTTGGCGGTGTTTTCAGTAGTGGGAAAAGTGAGATAAAGGTTTCTTCTGGGGGATGTTTCAATCTTTGTGGAGCCGGGACTGCGGATCTTGCTGGTAAGATCGGTGATACTGTATCTACCGCTGTTAGTGTATTATCTGCTGCCGATAATGATATGTTTAATGCCGTGATCGGTGGTCTATCTTCCATCGACGAAATTCCGGAAGCCTTGGACAGTGGTCTTGGGGAACTGATCACTGGTCTTGGCGGTGAAGTAAGTGAAGGAGTTTCTGAAGGATTGTCCGGATCTCTTTCTTCGCTGGCCTCTACTGTTGCTGACGTTGCTGGCTTGGCTGCCGGGGCTTACGGAATGTACTCCGGTGTTAAGGATTTGTTTAGCGGGAATGTCGGAACAGGTGCGATTGAAGTTGGACTTGGTGGTTATTCAGCTTATCAGGGAGCCGTAGGACTTGGACTGCTTGAAGAAGGGTCATTCAGTGCGGCTATTGATTCTCTCACTTCAACTGTGTCGAGCGTAGCTGCCGAGGCTGCCACAACTGCGGCCACAACTGCGGCTACCGAAGCCGCTACTGCCGGGATGACAAATTGGGCCGCTGATGCGGCTGCCTTAAATGCCGCTGAATCTTCGATGTTGGCTGGCGGCTCTGGATTGGCTGCTTTGGCCGGACCTGCAGCACTTGCTGCTATCGGTGGAGTAGTCGCCACCGAAGTTATTGACGGATTTTTTGGTGAGAAATCCAAGTGGGATACGTTTACCACTTCCACAGGAGATCAGATCGATGTCAGGGATGCTGGCTTAGGCACTTATGGTAATATCAATCAGATGATTGAAGCTACCATAAGAAATATGTCTGGCAGCACACCTAATCCGCAAGATTATTACACAGAATTTGGGTATGATAAAGATGCTTTTTATCAGTACGAGTCTGCAATGATAAACATGCAGGAGCGTATAGCAACTGTCGCTGAAGAAGCGATGAAGATGATCGATGTTCTGGCGCAAGGTGGAGACCAGTTCGCTGTAATGGCCACTAAATTGGACGGCACCATTCAATCCACTGATGCCTACATCGATGCGTTGGCTGGCCATGATGTGGCTTTGGCTGAATCTCAGCGGGCCTTGGACCTTGCTGCATCTGCCGCAGGTGGTAACGCCGATGCTATGATGCAGCTTCAGAATTATTTGATTGGACTTGGAGTGTCGAGTGATAGAGCAGGTCAGGCAACTATGGCCATGATCAATGCTGTAAATAAGTTTTCCAGCACTCCGTTAAATCTTGACGCTACTGCCAGACTAAAAGTTGAGGTTGAAGGCGCCGCACAAGCATCCGCTGACATTGTTAATTCCACACATTCTTCAAGTACTTATTTGTCTGGCTGGCAGAGCAAACTCTGGGGATTTGGACATGCTTCCGGCGGTATTTTTAACCGCCCGACTTATGTCACCCCCATGGACTATGTTGGTGAAGCTGGGTACGAGGCTGTTACTCCGCTTCCTTATGGTCCGAACATGATGAAGGATATCTATGATTCGACTGTAAA
>JALWPK010000057.1 GCA_026995045.1 Gammaproteobacteria bacterium
GTCGATTCCGCAATAGTAGGGATGTGTGGTATTGTAAAAGTTCATTGAGCTGCCTCCTGTTGGCTTGGTCGCCTCCCAGCTTAGCGCATGCGTTGGCTGGGGGAGACGGCTCGATGAGTATCAAGCGCATGCAGCGGAGCCGAAAAAGACGCGCCGTCAAGTTAACTCAATCGATATGTGCTGATCAAATCATGGTAATTTGCTACACTCAGGGCTAGCAACCTAGTGGAGATATCATGTCAGCCGCATTTAAGCAAGTAATTGAAAACATTAAGGACTTGTCGCTAGATGAAAGGGCTCTTGTTGCTCATTGCCTCATTTCATCTCTGGAATCAAGGCAAGATGAGGGTGTAGATGAGGCATGGGCCGAATTATCAGAGAAGCGGCTTATGGAACTAAAGTCGGGAAAGGTGAAGGGGGTTTCCTGGGGGAGCATCAAAAATGAAGTGAAGGGCCAAGATGGCTGAAATTATATTTCACCCTGATACCGCCCACGAGATAAAGAGTTCATACGAGTGGTATCAAAATCAGGCTGAAGGATTGGGTGATGACTTTATCGAAGAGTTAGAATCAGCATATGAGGCAATAACAGAACTTCCCAGAACATGGCCAAAATTCACAAAAAACTGTCGTCGGTTTTTGCTGAGTAAATTTCCATTTCCAGTCATCTATCAGGCAAATAATAATTCTATTTTTGTATTGGCCATCATGCACAACAGCAGAAAACCGGGTTATTGGGAAGGCCGCACATAACGAGGCGCTTCAACACGGACAGTCTTTCGTGGCGCCTGTCTTGTGCGGTCATTTCGCTACGCTCGATTATCGCACAAGCCAGTCAACACTCCAGTCTGCCGGTTAAGCGCGACGTTAGGCATACAACGGATAATCATGGATAAAGAAGAGTTGTATAAAATTGCAATTGAAACTCGTAACCTTGAAATAGGAATGTTTTGGCAGCGTTCAAACTATTTCATGGTATTAAATACAGCGATTGCTATTGGTTTTTTCACGCAAAAGGTAGGCCCATATGCTCTTATTCTTGCAGCCTTAGGCGCTGTGGTTTCATTATTGTGGTTCTTTGTAAACCTAGGTAGTAAATTTTGGCAATCTCGTTGGGAGCGCCGGGCTTTGATTTATGAAAAAGAAGTGGCCCCCGATGCCAAATTATTCTCTGCAAATAAAGAAGAGATTAAAAATGATGTTGAGGAAAGCTTAAAGGAAAGTGAGCATAAAGGCTTTCAAAAGTGGCTAGATAAGCAAATATTAAAAAAACCGTCTGTTAGCTATCAAATGATGGTTATTTCGTTTTTCTTTGTTTGCTTTTGGATTGCAACAATTATAGTTTATATAGGTGTAAATCATGCCTAGCAATCGCGTTAACTCGGACTGCCAAACCCACCGCTCCCTATCGGTCGCCCTGGGTTTGCCAGCCGGTTACGCAGGTCGTTATTCCTAATAAACTCATGAACAAGTGGATTGTCATATTTTCAATTATTTTCATACAGGGTTGTACAAGTTACGCTCGGTTAACTTACACCTTTGAAAAAAATGGGAGCGTGCCAGAAATATATTATGATTTTGGGGCAGAAGATATTGCCAGTAAAATAGAAATAGCATTGCCTTCTAGTATCGATACTGTGAAAAAACATCAATATGCTGACTTTAAAAACGTAGAAGCTATTAAGATTTACACATTTTCCAGCAAAGAGCGTTACTCCAGATTTAGCGGATCAACACGAAAGGCTAGAGGTAGTGCAATTAAAAATGAGGTTTATATTTCACCAATTATTCGGGAACGCATTCATACACTAAAACCAATTCTAACTCATGAGCTCTCTCACGTTCATCTCAGACAATATATTGGCACATGGCGTTACTGGACAGAAGTTCCGGGTTGGTTTCACGAAGGGCTGGCTGTTGAGGTTTCTGGGGGCGGTGGAGCAGAAAAAGTAACGGATAAACAAGCCATCATAGAAATAAAATCAGGAAAGCACTTTATCCCGAGAGAGAAAAGTGGAATATTCGGGCATAAATACGCAAGCGATTATGGCTTAAAACCACAAATGTATTACCGCCAAAGTTACTTATTTGTCCACTATCTCATAATGTCTAACCCTGAATCATTCAAGAGCGCATATTTATCGCTAATAGAGGGGAAGAAATTCAAAGATGTTTGGAGCATGCACTATGGAAAATCAATTTCACAACTATGGCTGGAGTTCTTACACAATATCCAGGCATAACAACACGCTCGTTCGGACGCAAACCACGCTGCGCTTTGTTTGCGCCGCGCAGCTTGGTCGAAGCCAGCTGCACCTAAAAAATCACCTCTTGATGTTAAAGGTGTCAACCTTAATATAACAGCGTCAGAAATTGTAGATGTTGTTAGGAAGGGTAGAGAGCGAAAATACAGCTAACAAGCGCTACAGAGGACAGAAAAATGTGTCGTGCCTTTTGCAAAAAAGGCGCAAAAGCCCCGCCACATTTTTCTGCCCCTGAGCTGGGCATTATGTGAAAAAATAAAATGAATCACGGTATTATCTCCAGTTGACCAACAAAAGCAACGCTCCTATCGTCGCAATGCTTTTGTAGTCAACTGAGTTTAATCGTTAGCCAACTTGCAAGGTTGGAGGTGGCGTTGAAAATTTTACTAAGTATATTTTTTCTTATTGGCGCATATCTCCTCGGAGTTAGCCTGCTGGGTGGAGTGAGTATGCTCAGTTCTAAGTATTGGCAAAGAGCAGATGGGAAAATACAAACAGTTTCATTTATTTTGTCTAGCAGTAAACCATCAACAACCACTGAAAAGATATCTTATTCTTACCAAGTTGATGGCCAGGAATATGAAAATGACAGGGTTTATTTTGGCATAGGCATCGCTAGTAAAAATAAAACATTATCTTATCAAAAAGGCGAGCACGTGAACGTCTATTATAACCCTGATAACCCAAGCGAATCTGTTCTCAGGCCAAACGACATGCATTCAATAATATTTGGTGGTGTTGCAGGCGTGGTTTTTGTTTTATTCTCTCTGCTAGGTTATAGGTTTGAACATAGAAAAGCCTAACAATCGCGTAAATTCGGGCTGCCAAAAGCTGCGCCGCTTCGCTATGCAGCTTTTGGCAGCTGGTTACGCAAGCCGGTTAGCATTATAAGTGCTACCTTTTGAGACATTGACATCCAGTCATAATATAGTACCATAAAAAGACTGGAGGTGATTGTTATGAAAATTTCTACTGATATCAAGCCAATATCATTCCTGAAGTCCAAAGCTGCTGATATGTTAAAGCAGGTAAATGAAACTCACCGGCCCATCATCATTACACAAAATGGTGAACCGAGAGCCGTACTTCAAGATCCCGAAAGTTACGAAAACATGCGTAATGCCATAGGGTTAATGAAACTAATATCCTTGGGCGAGGAGGACATACTGAAAGGAAAATCAAAAACGCAAGATCGAGTATTTTCTGAATTAGAGAAACTGGTTGATTCGTGAATAATGGCAAAAAATTATAAGGTGCTTTGGGCAAAAGCTGCTGAAGAGGATCTGAAGTCCATTATTGAGTATATATGCGTTGATAGTCCGTCGGCTGCCAGGGATAGCTTCAATAAAATAAAAGCCACAGCTTCAAATCTTTGCTCCTTTCCCCAGCGAGGTCGAGTTGTCCCCGAGCTTAAAGATCATGGCATTCTCCAATATAGAGAATTGATCATTCATCCATGGCGGGTGATTTACCGTATTTCTGTTGAGCAGGTATATGTGCTATTGGTTATTGATTCGCGGCGAAACGTCGAGGATGTTTTGCTTGAGAGGCTGTTAAGGAAAAAATAATGCTAACAATCGCATCCGGCGAACCCGCAAAGCTGCGCGCCTTTTTATACGAGTTGCTACTGCTCCATTTTCACACAAAAAGGCGCTACGCTTTTCGGCTCGCATGGTGCATGCTTCAGCCATGCAGGGCCAGGGTGAGGAATTCGGAACTGTTTTCAGTACCACAACCAAAGATGCATGTTGAATTGTGCTCGACGCATCAAATTAATCTGGTTTGCCCAAAATGGCATCCTCGCCATCAAACGATTAGATGCTCTATTGAGGAGTGAAAATGACAAAGATAGCAATCATGCAAGAATCCTCCGTTTTGCTTGATAAAGATAAAACGATTGACAAGGCGGCTCAATTGATAGAGCAGGCTGCGTCAAGCGGGGCGGAGCTGGCCATATTCCCCGAAGCGTACATATCTGGCTATCCAGCCTGGATATGGAGGCTGCGACCGGGTGGTGACTGGGGGGCAAGTGAAGAGCTGCATCAACGTTTGTTGGGTAGTGCTGTTGATATTGATGCCGGCGATATCCAGCCTTTATGTGAAGCTGCGAAGAAAAACAGGATTGGCGTTATTTGTGGATTGAATGAGCGTGATAAAAGAGTAAGTAATGCAACAATCTACAACACTGCTGTTGTGATTAGTAAAGACGGTGATATTGTCAATCGCCACCGTAAACTTATGCCAACAAACCCTGAAAGAATGGTGTGGGGATTTGGCGATGGTTCTGGTTTAAATGTTGTTGAAACGGCGGCGGGTAGAACGGGAACCTTGATATGCTGGGAAAATTACATGCCATTATCAAGGTATGCGCTTTATTCGCAGAACCTCGAAATTTATGTTGCGCTCACATATGATAGGGGCGATGGCTGGCTTGGAACAATGCAGCATATAGCGCGAGAAGCCCGTTGTTGGGTTGTCTGTAGCGGTGTCGTTATCACGAATAGTGATATTCCTGATGATTTCCCAGACAGGGAAAAACTGTATCCTCCGGATGAAGAATGGATAAATCCTGGTGACTCGGTAGTCATAGCGCCGGGTGGCGAAATAGTTGCAGGCCCGATGCGTAAAGAAAAAGGCATTCTGTATGCAGACGTAGACTAAAACCGCGTTGCTGTTTCAAAGCGCGATCTTGATGTTTGTGGTCATTATGCCAGGCCAGATATTTTTACGCTTAGCGTCGATACAGATGTGCAGAGTCCAATAAAGTTCAAATGAAAAAACGAGCCCAGAAAGGCGTGTAGGGATGACCTCCGCTACTCTGTGAAACCCGACTCGATCGCAATATGCGCGAGCTGCCTGCTAAAAATAGATGTATTGCTGTCGACAAGCGAACTGTAAGTCCAAAATGGGTTGATTGCTGGTAGGTCGCTTGTTCCGTATTTGAATACAGTTGTAATCTTGATGCTGTGTGGTATGGTTTTAACTATTAGCATTATGGCGTCAATGTGTAAATTATATTGGTATTGCTGCCTTGTCAGTGTAAAAGGCGGGGCATTTCGGAAAGGCGGGAAGTAAAGTGGCGCAAAACTTCACCAGACTGAAAAGAGACAAAAACCCGATGCCTGAATACATCAGGCGGGCATTGGAGCAGCATAATGTGGTCTGTGACTATGAAGCGCGTCCCGCATATCAACAAAATGATTATATCGGCTGGATCGAAAGGGCAAAAAAGCAGGAAACAAAAGAAAAACGTCTCCGGCAAATGATTGAAGAGCTAAAAGCCGGAGGCGTGTACATGAAAATGAAACATCCCGCTTCGGCCAAAAACCATGGGTGACTATGCAAATAACACCTGACATGGAAAATTGACTTGTATCGCGAGGAATTGTGTGAAAAGCGATGATTACGCCGGACTACATCACAGACTTTCTAAAACAGGATGAGAAGGCATTGGAAATATATCAAAACCTTCCGCCGTCTCATAAAAGGGAATACATTCGATGGGTAGAGTCGGCAAAGCAGGAAAAGACTAAACGTCATCGCCTGGAAAAAATGCTTTCCATGCTGCTGAACGGCGAGAAATGAACTGTCTGTATTTCTTGCCCTCTGCTTGTTTGGCGGCGGTCTGATGGCATTGGCCGGAACATCCCGCATCAAGAAAATTTCATAACCCTGATGCGGGATCGGCGGCGCTGATTATTCAAATTTCAAATGTTGTATATCTGACGCCGCTGTCGAAATATAAACATGCTGTCGATATCCTTGACAAAGCGCCTATCTCATAACCCGCCATTTCAGACATACTGTCAGACCACGTTATAAGCTAATCCATGCCAGTTGCGCGGTTATTACGCTGACTGTACCGCTCGTTCTGTTTTATATACCTTCCGTTACAAATAATTAACAAATTTAACAGTTAGGCACTCGTCTTGCATATTAATGATTGTCGACTGAGACAAAATATCATTCTCGTTGTATGTAAAGGGTATGTGACTAATGGCGCAGATCAATACTGACTTATTCCGAAAGCAATATCTGCAATTACAGCTTGTTATTGATAATCTGCCGATGATGGTGGCGTATGTGGATTCCTCGAATATATACCGCGTAGTGAATCGTTCTTATCATGCGTTCTTTGGAGTAAACGAGAATGAATATATAGGAAAGCATACGTCTGAGGTTCTCGGCAACTCCCTGTATCATTCAGTAAAAAAATACATCCGCAATGTTCTGACAGGAAGCCCCGTCCAGTGGGAAGTGCATCATAAAAATTGTGATAGTAATACTGATCAGATACTGCATTTCAAGCTTACGCCTTATATTGACGCCGAGGGTGAATGTCAGGGTTACCTTGTCGTTGTCGAGGATATTACTTCTGTCAAACGCATGCAGCTCGCGCTTGAAGCGATGAATCAAACGCTGGAGCATCAGGTGGAAGTGCGTACATTCCAGTTACGCAAGGAGTTGAGGTTTCAAGACAAACTTGAGAAAAAATTACGCAAACTTGCTGACCATGACCCGCTGACAGGTCTTCTTAACAGGCGCGCATTCATCAAGCAACTGGACAAGGAGATAAGCCGATCTATCAGATACAGAACCGATCTTTCTTATATGATAATTGATATAGACAATTTTAAATCCATTAATGATACATATGGACATATAACCGGCGACGCCGTTCTCAAAAACTTTTCTAAGATAGTGGCCAAAATGATACGCAGCAGTGATTTTGTAGGGAGAATCGGGGGTGAAGAGTTTGCGATAGCCATGCCAGGAACAAAACTCAAGCTGGCTAACGAGATGGGCGAGCGTATACGCAAGGGCCTGGCTGAACAACCGATACGCTGTGAGAATGCTGAAATTAATTGTACTGTGAGTATTGGTATATCGCGCTACCTGCCTGATCATCGCACCAGCATGGAAATGCATAGTCTTGCAGACTCCGCGCTTTATCAGGCTAAAAACAACGGCCGCAATCGGGTATGCGTGGTTCTGTAATCCTGCCCGTCATTCTCGGTTGCGCAATATGATAACCTGATTCCGCTTCCATTTTTATCGTACATCGCGGCAGACAATAGACTGCGCGAGGTGACCATGTGCGTCTCATGGTTTTCTCAAAGGCAGGTTCGGCTATCCCAACAAGGTGTCTTTCGCCTTGTTGATTTGCGCAGCCAGGTGATCGGAGCCGCCGCGGTCGGGATGGACTTTTTGCATCATGCGTTTGTGTGCGGCGATGATCTCGTCTTTGCTTGCGCCTTCCTTGAGGCCGAGTATGGCCAGCGCTTCTTCCCGGCTCATGCCTTTTTGGGCGCGCGCCTGTTGTGAACCGTTTTGCTGTTGTGTGCGCTGTTTGTTTTTGGCAAACAGCTGGCTGAGAAACGGCAGGTAGCGCAGGTAGGAAAGCAGTTTGGGTATCATTGCTGCAAGCGCGCCGAGGGCGGCGACGATGACATTGAGTTTGCCGGTGGCGGCGAGCAGGGCGAGCACGGCGAGTATGCCGCCAATCACTATCTTGATTAGCAGTTTTTTGCGTTGCTCACCTTTGGCCGTTTTGAGTTTGTGCCAAAGCAAAAGGGCAATGGTGAGCGCAGCAACCAGAAGGATGATGCGAGCCATTGCCCTTTATACCTTGTTGCGAAGCGTGCTTACAAGTTTGTCTTATGCGCCCTTGAGCACGCGGTCGACGGTGGCGCCGATGTCAGCCGGGTGGCGCACCACGTGCACGCCCAGTTCTTCCATCGCGTCCATCTTGGCCACGGCGGTGTCGGCCTGGCCGGAGATGATGGCGCCAGCGTGGCCCATGCGGCGTCCCGGCGGGGCGGAAACCCCGGCGATGAAGCCAACCACGGGCTTGTCCATGTTTTCCTTCGCCCAGCGCGCGGCGTCGACTTCCTGCTGACCGCCGATTTCACCAATCAGCACCACGGCGTCGGTGTCGGGGTCTTCGTTGAAAGCAGACAGCACGTCGACAAAGTTTGCGCCGTTGATCGGGTCGCCGCCGATGCCAACCGAAGTCGACTGGCCGTGACCCAGCGCGGTCATCTGCTGTACGGCCTCGTAGTTGAGCGTGCCGGAGCGCGACACCACGCCGATGCGGCCGGGTGTGTAAATGTTGGCGGGCATGATGCCAACCTTGCATTCGCCCGGGGTGATCACGCCAGCGGTGTTGGGGCCGAAGATTTTGGCGTCGTGGCCAATCAGGTAACGCTTGACGCGCACCATGTCCTGCACCGGGATGCCATCGGCAATCACCACAATGGTTTTGATACCGGCGTCGATGGCTTCCAGAATGGCGTCCGCAGCGAAGCGCGGCGGTACGAACACGCCGGAAGTGTCGGCGCCGGTTTCGGCGACCGCGTCGGCGACGGTGTCGAACACCGGACGGTCGAGATGGGTGGTTCCGCCCTTGCCGGGGGTGACGCCGCCGACAATGTTGGTGCCGGTTTTAATCGCTTCTTCCGCGTGGAAGGTGGAATGCTGGCCGGTAAAGCCCTGGTAGATTACGCGGGAGTCTTTGTTGATAAATACGCTCATGATAATGCCTCCACAGCCTTGCGCGCCGCATCATCAAGATCGTCAGCAGTAATAAACGGCAGGCCCGATTCTTTCAAAATTTTCTGACCGGCTTCGTAGTTGGTGCCGGCAAGGCGAACCACAACCGGTTGCTCGATTTTCTGGTCTTTCATCGCCTGCACCACGCCGGTGGCGATCCAGTCGCAGCGGTTAATGCCGGCGAAAATGTTGAGCAGAATCACTTTGACATTGGGATCGGTGAGCACGATGCGGAACGCATTGGCGATTTTTTCCGGTGAAGCGCCGCCGCCAACGTCGAGGAAGTTGGCGGGCATGCCCTTGTGCAGGGCGATGGAGTCCATGGTCGCCATCGCCAGACCGGCGCCGTTGACGATGCAGCCGACGTTGCCGTCAAGCGCAATGTAGTTGAGGCCGTGGCCGGAGGCTTCGACTTCTTTCGGATCTTCTTCCTCGAAATCGCGCAGCTCCATGATTTCCGGATACTGCTCCACCGCGTTGCCGTCGAAATTCATTTTGGCGTCGAGCGCGACCAGCTGGTCATCGCCAACAATCGCCAGCGGATTGATTTCCACCATCATCGCTTTTTTGTCGCGGAACAGACGATACAAACCTTTCATCATTTTCACCGCCTGTCCCATCAACGGGCCGGTGAGGCCGATTTTGGAAGCAATCTTGCGGCACTGGAAATCCGGCAAGCCGATGGCCGGGTCGATGGTTTCGTGAATCACTTTATCGGGGTCGGTCTTGGCGACTTCCTCGATGTCCATGCCGCCGCTGGCGGAGGCAATCACCGCGATGCGCTGTGACACGCGGTCAATAATCAGGCCGAAATAGAATTCCTTTTTAATGTCCTGCGCCTGCTCGACCAGCACGCGGCGCACCAGACGGCCCTGCTCGCCGGTTTGTGGCGTGACCAGGTTCATGCCGATGATGTGATCGGCGTGTTGCTGCACTTCGTCGAGCGACTCGGCGATTTTCACGCCGCCACCCTTGCCGCGTCCGCCGGCGTGGATTTGCGCTTTCACCACCCATTTGTCACCGCCGATTTCCTCGGCGATGTTGCGCGCGGCGGCATCGGTATCGGCGACTCGGCCTTCTGGCACGGGGATGCCGTATTCCCTGAACAGCATCTTGGTTTGAAATTCATGAATATTCATTGCAGATTATTCCTTACTATAGGCTTGTGTATTCGTGTTATGAATTGGCGGCGATCTGCTCGGCCTTGGCGACCACCACTTCGGCCTGGCGGATGGAGGCGGCGTCAATCATCTTGCCATCGAGCGACACCGCGCCCTTGCCTTCGCGGGCGGCTTCTTCCATCGCGGCGAGAATGCGTTTGGAGCGGTCGACCAGTGCAGCCGGTGGCGAGAACACCTCGTTGGCCAGCTCAATCTGTGAGGGATGAATCGCCCATTTGCCTTCGAAGCCGAGCGCGGCGTCAGAACGCGCCACTGACATGTAACCGTCCGGGTCGCTGAAATCGCCGAAGGGGCCGTCAATCGGGCGCAGGCCGTAGGCGCGGCAGGCTACCACCATGCGCGACATGGCGAAATGCCACTGGTCACCCCAGTGAACCTGGCGGTTGCCGTCGTCATCGGCGTGGGTCAGCACGGTGTAATCCTCGTTGGCGCCGCCCATGTTGGTGGTGCGCGCCTGGGTGGAAGCGGCGTAGTCGGCGACGCCGAAGTGCAGCGCTTCGAGGCGGTCCGGCTGCGCCTGCGCGATGGCTTCCACATTGGCCATGCCGAGCGCGGTTTCAATCAGCGCGGTCAGGCTCAGCGGCGCAAAGCCCTTGGCGGCTTCTATCTGGCTGAGCAGCAGGCCGACAAAATCCAGATCAGAGGGCACGCCAACCTTGGGCACCAGAATACCGTCCAGCTTGTCGCCGGCGGCTTCGACCACTTCGACCACATCGCGGTAGGCAAAATGGCTGTCGAGGCCGTTGATGCGAATCGAAATGAATTTGCCGGACCAGTCAAGATCGTGCAGGGCTTCAATCGCGTTTTTGCGCGCCTGCTCCTTGTCGTCGGGGGCGACAGCGTCTTCGAGGTCGATGAAAACAGCATCGGCGGCGGAGCTGGCCGCCTTTTCAATCATTTTGGTATTGCTGCCGGGAACGGCAAGTTCAGAGCGGTGTAGTCGGTTTTGTTTGGCCATTTTGTGGATTTTTGTGCGGGTTAGGAAAAAAGGGCGCTATAAATACCAGACTATGCGCGCAGATACAACTTTATTACCATTTTTTGGTCATATCCCCCGGCTTGCAAAGCCCGAATCAACAAGTTAGCAAACGAGAGAGACAGAATGAGCGTATTACAAAAATCCCTGCCTGTATTATTACCACTGGCGCTGGCGGGCGCACTGAGCCTGCCAGCGTATGGCCACGAATTCAATGCCGGCAATGCCTATGGCGGCGTTGGCCTTACGTTTAATACCGTGGGCGGCGGCAATGCCACCGGATTCCAGCTGTTCGGCGGCTACGATCTCCATGTCAAAATCAATGGCGACATTTCGACCGCTGTCGAAGTGGGCTACATGGACAGCGGCAATTTCAATACATTCGGTGGCGGCAGCTTTGGCGGCGCTGAGGGTATCTGGGCGGCGCTGGTGAACAGCGTCGAAATCAACCGCAAGATGGACGCCTTTACCCGTATTGGCATCGACCTTGGCGATGATGACGGCGTGATGGTCGGCGCGGGCATGGGCTACCACTTCAGCCCGAAGTCTGAACTGCGCGTGGAATACGTGGTGCGCGACCACATCAATGGATTGCAATTCAACGCGGTGTTTCATTTGTAGGGAGACGGTTCACTGCAAAGCACAAAGCTTGTTATATGCGCGGCTGCGCCATTGCTCCATGCCGGTAACTGTGAAAACAGCAAATATTGGCAGCGGCCGTTTTTGCGCCTTGCGGTGAAGCCCACTCTGTGAGCAGTCTGTGTGGCAAAATGCCGGCATGAACAACCGATTTGAGTCCATCCTCGAATACTGGTTCGGCGCATTTCCCGATGCCTATCATGCCGACCCGGCGAAAATCCCGATGTGGTTCAAAAACGGCTCGCAGTACGACAGCGAAATTTTCACCCGCTTTGGCGCTGACTATTTCGCCGCCTGCCAGGGCGAACTCGATCACTGGGCCGAGTCGCCACGCGGGCGGCTGGCGCTGATTATTCTGCTGGATCAGTTTTCACGCCATATACACCGTGGCGGCGCCGAAGCCTTCGCCCAGGATGAAAAAGCGCAAAGGCTGTGTCTCGATGGCATTGCGCAGGGTGATGATCAGAACCTGCACCCGGTGGAGCGCAGTTTCTTTTATCTGCCGCTGGAGCATGCCGAAAACCTGGAGCGGCAGCATTATTGCGTGGCGGCGTATGAAGGCCTGGCGCAGGATGTGCCGCCAGAACACCGTCAGATGTTTGAGTCGATGCTGGATTACGCCAAACGCCATCGTTATGTGATTGAGCAGTTTGGCCGTTTCCCGGAGTTGAACGCAATACTCGGCAGGGAATCCACGGCAGAAGAAATCACGTTTATGCAGCAGGGTGAGTATTCTTTTTTGTGACCCGGTGAAGGAAGCGTTGTCATGACACAAAACCCTGCTTCATTCACAGAACTGTTGCAGACATGGTTTGCAGAATATGGCGACTGGTTGATTGCAGTGTCGGTTGTAACCTTTATAACAGGCGCATTGCTCGTACCGGTGCTGGTAACACGCATTCCTGCGGATTATTTCACCAGGCCAGACAAGCGCAACCGGTTGTCTGCCAATGCGCGGCATCCACTGGTGCGTTTGCTGATCATGGGTGTGAAGAACCTGCTGGGGCTGTTGCTGATTCTGGCTGGAATTGTCATGCTGATTACGCCCGGGCAGGGCATCATGACCTTGCTAACCGGGTTAATGATTATGAATTACCCCGGCAAATACAGGCTGGAGCGCTGGCTGGTGATGCGCCCCAAAGTGTTGCCGGCGGTTAACTGGCTAAGAGCAAAGTTCAATCACCCGCCGCTGGAAATGGATGACAGGCAATAAGCGAGCGCGCGCCATCATTGCTCAGGTCGCCTTACTGCATCGGCACGCGCACGCCTTTGGGGATGCGTTTATCCATCGCCACTTCCGCCGCGCTCAGGCAATAACAGGAACCGGCGGCGTTGCTGTACTTGCCCGCGGGTTTGAATCGGTAGCCAGCGTAGCCTTTTGCCTCACAAATCGATGCGCATTGACGGCTGTTGGCGGTGGTCAGGTAAAACGCGGCGGCGATGGCTATCAACACGATAATCACGGTGTATTTGTTGAGCAGCGCATCGAAGCGAATCGGTATGTGAGGAGGCGTAGTCATGGTTTCAGTCAATAGTGTTTTGGTCAGTGACGGCTGCGAACAAGCGATAAGCCAATTGCAACAAATACCACGGCGATACCCAGCGGGACGGCGTCCAGCCAGCGCACGGCAGGGGCTTCACCCAGTGGCGTAACATAAAACTGTTCATCCGGCGCGTCGGGGTCATAAAACACGGTGTAACGGTCACCCTTGTGGTAGGCCTTTTCATCCGGGCCGCCAAAACCCGCCGCCACCGTAACCGTGTCGCCGGCGTCTGTGCGCCAGCTGACAACCGGGTAAAAAGTCGGCCGCTCACCAGGTTTTTGCGCAATGCTGTAATCCACACTTACCGTCTCCGCGACAGCCTGCTGACCGTGATCGAGCAAATTGTTGATATTCTGGATTTGTATAACGCCGTATATACCTGTCGCGACGCCAAGCAAAATAGCAATAATGCCGAAAGCCGAATTTTTCATATGCAAGCGCTCGGTTTGAAAAGGTTTGCCTGATTATTTATTTGCATTCATGCTGATACATGGAGTATAAGGCATTATTTCCTCGATGCAGTCAGCAGGGATAAAACGCCGGCGCGCATTCAAGATGTTGGCGCAGCAGTTGCATGTCAGGTGCGACTGGCGAGTGAAATAAATGTGAACGGCACTGGCAATCACTGCAACCGAAGCCCTCAATCGCTAGCCACTCCGGAATTGCCGACAACTGCTGCGCCCAGAGGTGTTCAAGCCGCTGTGCCTCATAACTGATGAACGCGCCAAATGGTTTTGCGGCGGCGCGCAGGTAATCAATATGCCAGCGCAAGCTTTTTGATTCGCGCAAATGTCTGCCCAGTCTCGCCTTCACGCCGCCAGAGCCAAAAGCGCTGCCCGTGTACAGATAAAAACCCGGCTGAAACACGAGGCTGCGCCATTTTCCAACCTGTATTGCTTGCCGATCAGGGTTGTGCAGCACCAGTATATAACTGCCGGGGACGGGTTTCATTGGGTGTCGGCAAGGAGACACATCAGGTAAACGCTTGTTGCTGGTGAGTCATATTTAGTCATCGTGCGAGCCATTTATCAGAATGAACGGGCTGGCTATAAGCACCGCGCTACCGTAGGCAACGGCGTTGATTGTGTCAATTGCTATTGTGACAGGAGTGAAGGCAATTTTTTCCAAGGTGTCGTAAGGGCGTTTGCTGATGACCGTCACACTGTAGTTTGATGTAGTTGTTTTGTATCTGGACAGGTCAGCATTATTGGCGTAATACAATTTGCCTGATATTGTATCTGTACGCGTAAAAGAGTTATTTTCGATATTGTGTTTGAATCCTTTGTTTTTCAGCCAGCCAATATCCTCGGCCTGCACATTTTCACAGCTGCATAATGCAGTATATTTGCCGGTGAGGGTGTTATCCGGTGAGAGGTAAAAATGCTTGTCAAGACTGAAGGTCAGCAAGTCCTTGCGCTTCCATTTCAGTAGTTCACTAAGATCGTTTTGGTTTCTGAATATGTAGTGATATTTCTCACCAGCGACAACGACAGTGCTGGCGTCTTCAGAGACCATGATGCTTGTGATATTTTCTGTGTAGGAGTGCGTAGACCATAGCCTCTGTGTCTCAGCACATGCGAACAAGGTCAATATCATCACTATTATTCTAAAAGCTTTCACGCAAATTACCTTCGTCGGGTATTAAAAGGCTGATGCATGTCGAGGTGGTAATGGGCTCTGGCTGTACATGCCCGAAATTGGCGGGCCTGCGTTGTATGTTCTGAAAATAAGCTCTTTATGTTTTTCTATGAATTGCCTTATGTAGTGTTTGTAAGCGCTGTCCCAGAATGCGTCTGTATTTGAAGCCCCCCATTCCCCCATGGTTGTAAATCCAAAGTTGGCGAAAGGCAATAGTGGCAACCACGTCAGAAAAGATCTTTGCGCGACATATGTTCCGGTTTTGGTGATGATCTTCCCTCTGTCGTCTTTTGTTTGCAGTTCCAATGTTATTCGTGATGACTCGGAGAAATATCCCGGAATGAGGCTGAATGTGAAAAATGACAGCCGGTTCAGGTAGATGAGTGTGTCGTCGTATACCGTGTCTTCAATCGTTACTGTTAATCGCGGGTACAGGATGATATCGCCGGCGTTTATTTCCTTGATGGTGACAGAGCCGGCTTGTGACATGGCGCTATCGCGGAGCGCGCTTTCGATCAGGGATGAATATTCAGGTGTGTAAATGGTTATACGTTCATTGATGCCTGGCAGCGTTTCAAAATCACTTATGTCGGGAGTATCCCAGCTTCTGCCGACGGCGCATCCAGACAAATACAAAACCATGACAAACAACGCCAGGATGTTTGTTGTTGACCTTGTTTCAATCTGGCGCACTGTATTATGTGTATCTGGTGGCTTCTTCACCACAGTTCCTTGTCTGTTTTGCGTATAAACAGGGCCGGGACCAGGGATATGGACGCGTTCACCCTTACTGGTGGTTATGTCACGCCTTGACGTACTTGTCGCGCAATTCCCGCCTCAGTATTTTGCCTACATTGGTTTTGGGCAGCTCGTCTGCGAAGATGATGTGCTTGGGTACTTTGTAATTGGTCAGGCCGTCGCGGCAGAAAGTAATCAGTTCTTCTTCGGTGAGGTTGGGATCTTTTTTGACAACCACGGCCATGACGACTTCGCCGCTCTTCTCATCGGGCGCGCCGATAACGCCGACTTCGAGCACGCCTTCGTGTTCGGCGATAAAGCCTTCGACTTCATTGGGGAAGACGTTGAAGCCGGATACCAGAATCATGTCTTTTTTGCGGTCGACAATTTCGACAAAGCCTTTTTCATCCATAAAGCCGATGTCGCCGGTGTGCAGCCAGCCATCGTTGCTGAGCACATTGGCGGTTTCTTTCGGGCGTTGCCAGTAGCCGCGCATCACCTGCGGGCCACGGATACATATTTCGCCGGTTTTGCCCAGCTCCAGTTGGCGCCAGTCGTCATCCTGTATGGAAACTTCGGTGGAAGATATCGGCAGGCCGATTTTGCCGTTGAATTCTTTCAGATCCATCGGGTTCATGCAGGCGGCGGGTGAGGTTTCGGTGAGGCCATAGGCTTCGATCAGGGTGGTGCCGGTGATTTCTTTCCAGCGTTGCGCCACGGCGCGTTGCACCGCCATGCCGCCGCCAAGCGCAATAATGAATTTTGAAAAATCCAGGTTCTTGAATTCCGGCTGGTTGAGCAAACCGTTGAACAAAGTGTTCACACCGGTCATGGCGGCAAAGTCGGTTTTTTGCAGCTCCTTGATAAAGCCTTTCATGTCGCGCGGGTTGGTAATCAAATGATTTTTCCAGCCGTACAGCATGAAAGTGAGGCAGTTCGCGGTGAGCGAGAAAATGTGATACAGCGGCAGCGCGGTGATAATGGTTTCCTTACGGTCATCAACCGTGCTGCGAATCCACGCCGACGCCTGCAATACGTTGGACACCATGTTCCGGTTGGTGAGAACCGCGCCTTTGGATACGCCTGTGGTGCCGCCGGTGTATTGTAAAAAGGCAATGTCTTCATGAGTAGTGGGCACGGTTTCAAAATGGTGTTTGCCGCCCAGTTTCAGCGCCTGTTTAAAGTTGACGGCGCCCGGCAGCCTGAACGCTGGCGACATTTTTTTCACATATTTGATCACCAGGTTGATGATGGCGGCCTTGGGAAAGTCGAGCATGTCGCCCATTTTGGTGGTGATGACGTGTTTCACCGGGGTGTCGTCTATCACTTCTTCCAGCACATGCGCGAAGTTTTCCACAATGATGATGGCTTCGGCGCCGGAGTCGTTAAGCTGGTGCTTGAGTTCGCGCGCGGTGTACAACGGATTGGTGTTCACCACCACCAGCCCGGCGCGCAAAATCGCAAAAATTGCAATCGGGTTTTGCAGCAGGTTGGGCATCATCACCGCGACGCGGCTGCCGCGCGGAAGCTGCAGTACATTGTTGAGATAGGACGCCAGCCGCGTGGTGTAATCGTGCGCCTGCTGAAAGCTGATGTCCTTGCCGAAATTGGAGTAGGCCGACATGTTGGCGTATTTTTTACAGCTGCGGTCAAAAATCTCGGCGACCGAGTTGTATTCGTCAGGTGAAATTTCGTGCGGGACGCCAGGCGGATAACTTGCTAGCCAGGGTTTTTGCATGGTGGTGCTCCAATCGTCCATTGTTGTTATTGCCCCTAGAATACCGCCAAGCGGACGTTAATGCACCCTTAATTATCCCGCCACCAGAGCGACAGTTCAGGAATATAAGTAATTAATAATAACCAGATTAACATAATGGTCAGAAACGGCAGGGTAGAACGAAACAGGGTGAGAATGGGCTTGTTGAAACGCTGGCTGGCGATGAACAGATTAATGCCGACTGGCGGCGTGCAATAGCCGATTTCGAGGTTGGCCAGAAAAATAATGCCGAGGTGCACCGGGTTAACGCCATATTGCAGCGCCAGCGGTAGAATCAGCGGGGTGACAACGACAATGGCGGAAAAAATATCCATCATCGCGCCGACAATCAGCAGGAACAGGTTGAGCAGCAACAGGAACTGCAACTGATTATCGACCAGCGGCTGGATCGCTTCCAGCAAGCGCATGGGCGCCTGCGCGTCCACCAGAATGTTGGTGAGGCCCAGCGCAATCAGCAAAATAACCAGCAGGCTGCCGAACAACACACAACTTTCCACCAGAATGCCAAACAGATGCTTGCGCAAATTCAGCTCGCGGTAAATCACACATTCGATAAACAGCACATAGGTGGCGGTGAACGCCGCCGCTTCCGTTATGGAAACAAAGCCGCCAAGAATGCCGCCCACCAGAAATACCGGCAGCAGTAAATCCCAGCCACAGGCTTTGGCGGTGACCAGCATGCGATGTGGATGAAAGTTGTGGCGCGGCACATGAAACCTGCGCCCCTGATAAATACTGTACAGCGACAGCATCGCCAGCAACAGCATGCCGGGAACCAGGCCGGCGAGGAACAGCTGGTCGATGCCAACATCGGCGACAATGCCAAACACCAGAATGGCGAGGCTGGGCGGAAACAGCAGGCCGAGCGAACCGGAGGTGGTGAGCAGGCCCAGACTGAAATTTTCCTGGTAATGCTCCAGCTTCAGAACCGGATACAACAGCCCGCCCAGCGCCAGGATGGTCACCCCGGAGGCGCCGGAGAACATGGTGAAAAAGGCGCAGGCCGTGAGGCTGACAATCGCCAGTCCGCCCGGCAGCCAGCCAAACGTGGCGCGGTAGAACGCCACCAGCCGCCGTGGCGCGCCGCCGGTGGACATGGCGACGCCGGCGAGAATAAACAACGGAATCGCAATCATGCTGGGGGTGGCGGCGAGCCGGTTCATTTCGATAATCAGCAGGTCGGGGCTGAGGTCGGTGGCGATGCTGGCGAGAATGCCGCCGGCGCCCAGCACCACAAACAATGGCGCGCCGATCAGGGCGATGAGCGCCAGCACGATGACCAGCGCCGTCATGCCGGCTCCCGGTAAAAGCAGGCGAGCAAAAAGTGCAGGCACATCATGCTGAAACTGACAGGGTAGGCCAGCACAAACGGCAACGTCCAGCGTTCGTTGGGGGGGGCATATTGCCATTCATCCATGCAAAAAATCACCGAGTAATAGACCAGCGCGGCGGCGACAGCGGCGGCAAACAGCAACAACGGAATGCGCATCAGCTGTTGTTGGCGGGCGCTCATAATCGTGGTGAGCGCATCAATCTTGATGTGACGGCTTTCATAACTGGCCACCGCCGCGCCCATCAGTCCGGCGACGATTAACAGATGGCGATTCAGCAGCTCAATTTGTGGAAAGCCGGTATCGAAAAAATTGCGGGTGAGGATTTGCAGCAGCGACAGCAGCAGCATCAGTAACAGGCTGAACGCTGCAACAAAACGCTCGGCGCTGGCCAGGGTGTTGTCAAGCCGGGCGAACAAGTCAGTTCACGGCAGTGTTGCCGCCGGAATGCGCCGCCCGTTGCCGCTGGCGGTATTGTTCCAGCAATTGCCGGGTTTGTTCAAAAATGTCTGCGGGAATGTAGTCGGTGTCACGCAAATGTTTGGCGGCCTTGTCGCGGATGGCGATAAATTCTTGCTCGGACGCCTCTTCCCAATTCCATAAAAAGGTTATGCCGTTTTGCTCCAGCAGTTTTTTGCTGCGCTGGTTTTCCGTGCGCGCCTGTTCGCGAATTGCGGCGCTCATGCGCGCGCCGGATGTTTTCAGCAGCCGCTTCAGGTCATCCGGCAGCTTGTTGAAAAACCGGTTGCTGACCACCAGGCCGCCTATCGCATTGGTTACCGCGATATGGGTGCCGTATTTGAGCTGGGTGTACCACTGCAATGCAATCGCGCCAAAGGTGGAGACGTACACCGTGTCGATGCTGCCGTGTTTGGCCGACAGTTGTGGGTAAACGTCGATGATGGACAGTGGCACCGGCGCAATGTCGGCGGCTTCGAAAAACGCTTCGCCCAGCGGGTCGCCCTGCCACAGCCAGATGTGGCGTTTGCGCATGTCATCAAGCGAGGACACCGGGTACTTGGAGAACAGGTGGATGAAACCGATTTCCGGCCAGCCCAGCAGTTCGAAACCGTTTTCACGAAAGCCTTTTTCAAACGCGGGCATCATATGGTCGCGCACATAATCGGATTCATCCGTGTCCTTGAACAGAAACGGCACTTCCAGCACACGCGCCGGCGAATAGATTCGGCCGATGCCATAGCCGGTAAACAGACCGCCGTGCAACTGGCCCTTGCGAATCTTGCGCAGCACGTCGGGTTCGTCGCCCATCACGCCTCCGGGATACATCTTGAACTTGAGGCGACCGTCGCTTTCACGTTCGACCTCCCTGATCCAGTCGTCGAGTATTTTGGTCCACGAAGTACCGGTGGGAATCAGCGTGGCGAATTTGAGGGTGTAAACGGTTTTGGCGTTAAGGCTTAACGCGGTGAGCAAAAGCGAGCAGAAAAGCAGCGCTCTTAAAACCATGATGACTCCCGGGTGAGCAGCGTCCTGGCCTTGCGTTTGGCGATCTGGTTCATCAGCGCCATGTCAGGGTCGAGATCATCCGGCGCGTTCTCGACCCGGGTCAGCAGCTGGTTGAATTTCTTTTTGTCGAACCGCTGGCGCTCCAGATATTGCGCCTGCAGTACATCGACAATCAGCAGATTGTTGTCGTTGATTTCACGCGCGCGGTTGAAATGCTGTTCCGCCTTTTTAAAATCACCGCCAAACATCGGCGCCCGCGCGCCGTAGTACACGCCGAAATACATGTGCGCGCCGCCGTAATAAAAGGTTTCATCCAGCTCCAGCACGCGGCGCATCAGCGCGGTGGTTTTGGGCAGCGCGATAATGCCTTCCGGCTTGTCGCGGTTAATGTCGACCCATTTCGCCCAGTTACTGGCGGTCCAGAACAGCGCGGCGACATCATCCTTGTCCAGCTTTTTGAGTTCTGCTTCAAGCTTGTCCTGCGACAGCGAGGCGGCGTCACTCATGCCCAGCAGCCGCAGCGCGGTGAAGCCGTGCTTCATGCCGCGAATATAAAACCTTGCCGCGCGCAGTGGGCGGGTGTCCTCATTAAAACCGTAAGCCAGCCCATAGTAGCCTTGCGCGGCGTAGGTGTGCAGCGTGGCATTGTCCGGGTCTAGCTGAATCATGCCCTCCAGCATTTTCAGGTTGGCGGGAATCGCGGCTTCCGCCAGATCCAGGTCAGTTTCCTGATTCATCGCATGAATGCCGCCTTCCAGCATGGGCATGGAAGCGCGCACCATCATTTCGTTCATTGAACAGGCAGACAGCGTTAGCAGGATTAGACTGACAACAAGTAAGCGCATGATTATCCGTGTGTTTTACCTGCTCAAACTTTACCCTATTGAGAGGGCGGGGTGTAGTAAAAGTTTTGTTACTTGTGGGGTTGAGGATTATGTCATTGAATGAGGGCGGCCAGGAGTTGTGAATACGAATCGCCAGTGGAGTGGCAACCGTATCAATATGCCCCATCCCGTCATGGCGAGGAGAGATAGCGACGCAGCCATCTCGTGAAGGAAACACCGCTTATAATTGTCGTGAGGGAGAGCGGCATCGCGGGATGTGAGATTTTGCACACCCACAGGCGCGCTTTTTACGCCCGCTTTAGTTACTTGCCAGCATTTTTTTGGTGCGCAACATACTCATCAAGTAGCTGCCGAATCATCTTTTGATACTGCATGTGATGCTTTTTGGCGACTTCTTTGAAATAAGCCACGCTCTCAGAGCTGAGAGATATAGTGACTTTTGTGTTTTTTTGTTTAAGCGCCAGTTCTTCAGGTGAAGGTAAAAAGTCAGGGACAACTTTCAGATCACCCAAAGGCTCATTGCTATATTGAATTGGTTTGCTCATAGATCTTTTTACCTTTACGCCAATAACCTGCGCCAAATATACGGATGCGACCAGACCGATAAGTAAACCGTACAGTGAGAATGCCTGTGCCTTGCTGGTTTAGACCAAAACAGTAATATCGCTTTTCATGTTGGCTGCGAGCCAGATCTTCAGCAATGACACGATTGTGATCCAGGAAAGCATACTGTGCTTCATAGAATGTAACTCCATGTTTTTGTTGGTCTTCATCATTTTTTGCTTCATCCCACTCGAAGTTTGGCTTACTCATGGGGTAAATATAGCACTGGTATGGCTAAATAGCCATATCTTATTTTATGGTGTGCTAACGACAAGGCTTACGGCCCCATATGGCAGAAGCATGGCGCCATGCGGGCAGCGGTGGGGCCGCAATAAGAGACCCTCAATATGTGTTTGCTGTAAGCGGCTGCCTTAACGGCGACCATGACAGACGAAGTAGCCGATTTTGTTCATTGTTTTATTTTTGGTTAATCCGTTAACCGAAAAGAATCTTTATTACCTATTGACAGGGTCGCGGCTCATATGTGTTATGGCTTCCCTAATCAGTAGTTTAATAAGGTTGACAAAACGAATAATAAGGTTGACAATATAGGGCATAAGGTTGACACATAACTCACTGTTTGTATTGTATTTATGGTCGGAATCAGAAAAAGAGGCGAGGAAATACGGCAGTTTATCCTCGACAACACAGAACATCACCCTAAAGATGTGGTGAAAATGGCTGCCCATAATTTTGGCATATCCAGGCAGGCCGTCAACAAGCACGTAAAGCGTCTAGTTGAACAGAAGGCTCTACTCGTAAAAGGGTCGACGCGTAATCGCCATTACATTCTGCATCCCCTTGTCCAATGGGAGCATATTTATGCTCTTGATGGGACGCTAGAAGAGGATGTTGTTTGGAGAAATGATATCGTTTCGTTGCTAGGTGAGTTACCAAATAACGTTATTGATATTTGGCATTATGGTTTCACAGAGATTCTTAATAATGCAATTGATCACTCATCTGGACAGAACGTTTCGGTACAAGTAAAAAAAACGGCGTCCAGTTGTGAGATTGTGGTCTACGACAATGGGGAAGGTATATTTAAGAAGATTCAACGAGAGTTGAATCTATACGATGAAAGACATTCGGTTCTTGAATTAGCGAAAGGGAAGCTTACGACGGATCCGGATAATCATACGGGCGAAGGTATCTTCTTTAGTTCAAGGATGTTCGATGATTTTCGAATATTGTCTGGCAACGTCTATTTTTCACATACTCATGATGAGGTAGAAGACTGGATAATTGAAAATCAACGCTATCAATCAGGGACAGGTGTGTTTATGGAATTAAATAATAATACTGCACGAACTGCGAAGCAGATTTTTGATAGCTTCACTTCTGACGATGACTATGGTTTTACTAAAACCGTGGTCCCGGTTCGCCTAGCGCAATATGGCGACGAGAAGCTTGTTTCGAGATCTCAGGCCAAACGACTATTAGATAGAGTAGATAGATTCAGAACTGTTATATTTGACTTCGCTGAAGTGGATTCTATCGGTCAAGCATTTGCTGATGAAGTATTTCGTGTATTTCAACATCGGCATCCCGATATTGAGCTGATCTATCTCAACACAACCAAGTCTGTTCAAGAAATGATAAATCGCGCCATTCATCGACCTGAGTCCTAACGAGCCTGTCGAAAAACCCCATATTGACAACATGGCTCGCTTGTTGTTGTCAAAACAATTCTTTTTTATTTGGATCACTATGATGATGGACGGCCTTCATTTTTAAATTCATTCAGCGCCAGCTCTGTGAGCTTGTGATGGGCGGTTCTGGCCCATGGTTTTCTGGTCATCCCAATATGTTCTGAAGCATCGATTTTATGCGTACCGAGCGCGCTCTACACAGTAAAAGATTTCGCTATTTAAACTTCTGTGGTGAAGACGCGTGGCAGTTTTTAATTGCTCATTATAGAGAATCCGGTATGTTTTCAGAGTAATTGCAGACATTTGCTGTTTCCCAGTAAAGCCAATAGTATACATGGGGTGATATTTCAACAATCATCAACCCATCATTATTTCGATCAGATTTTGGGATGGACTTGTCCGACGAAATCATTAAACATCTAGGGGCGTCAAATATGACGCGCCAGATGCAAGCCTTCAGACAAGCAACATGAACACCATGAAAGAGTCTGACTGGAAAATTTTCAAGCAAATAAAACAGAAAGCGATCGAGACGTTCTGCCGTCAGGTGCTGGATGAATTCGAAGAAGTGATAAACGATTCCACTGAACATGTGCATGACAGGTATCTGCGGCTTTACGAGCTGGTTCATAATAGAGATAAACAAATGCAGCTGCTGTTTGACGACCACAGCAGGTCAAAAGCGCCATTGCAGCTTTTGATGTTACGCAGTCAGGGTTTGGTTGGCGAAGAACTGCTTGGCAAGTTATCGGAAGAATTACGTGAAACGACTGATCCTGAGCGTCACAAACGGTAACACTGTTCAGAAATCGCCCCGCCCCGTTTGAGGCGCTTTGAAATATCGGCCTGTTCATACCCGGTACCCATCTCCCCATAACAGGCGCATAATGTGAGTATGAACAGCACGGTCACCCTGCCAACGTGGTTGTTTGCGCTGTTGCTGCTGTTTGCGGCAGTGATGGTGCTGGATCGTATCCTGATGCCTGGCATCCGCTGGTATCTGCGCCGCCGCGTCAACCGGGTGATCGAGGAAATCAACACCCGGCTGGATATTGAAATCCGTCCTTTCCAGCTGACCCGCAGGCAGGCGCTGATTGACCAGCTGGTGTTCGATGACAAGGTGGTGGCGGCGATTCGTGAATACGCCGCCGAGCACAACATGCCCACCGAAGTGGCGCAGGCCAAGGTGCAGAAATACGCCAACGAAATTGCGCCTGCATTCAACGCCTATATTTATTTCCGCTTCGGTTACTGGCTGGCGAAAAAAATTGCGCGCCTGATGTACCGCATCCGCGTCGGCTTTTTTGATGATGGTGAAATGAAAGCCATCCCGCCGGACGCCAGCGTGGTGTTTGTGATGAATCACCGCAGCAATATGGATTACATTTTGGTGTCGTTTCTGGTCGCCGAGCGCACCGCGCTGTCTTATGCGGTCGGCGAATGGGCGCGCATCTGGCCGCTGCAAACCCTGATTAAATCCATGGGCGCATTTTTTGTGCGCCGCAATTCCCGCAACCCGCTGTACCGCAAGGTGCTGGAACGCTATGTGAACCTTTCCACACGCGCCGGGGTGTGTCAGGCGGTGTTCCCCGAAGGTGGCCTGACCCGCGACGGCGCCATGCGCGAACCCAAACTCGGTTTTCTGGATTACATGCTGCGCGACTATCATCCCGAACACGATCGTGAAGTGGTGTTTGTGCCGGTGGGCATCAACTACGACCGCGTGGTGGAAGACAAAAGCCTGGTGCGCCGTCTTGACCCGGAGGCCGAGCGCCGCAGCAAATGGTTTGTCGCCAAAACCACCTTGCGTTTCGTGCTCAAAACCGCCCTGATGGAGCGCCGCAAGCGATGGCGGCGTTTCGGTTATGCCGCGGTGAACTTCGGAAAGCCGGTATATGCGCGCGCATTTTGCGCCGCGCACGCCAGCGAAATGGGCGATGGTGATTTCAGCAAGATGGAAAAGCCGCAGCGTATTCAGTGCATCGAAACCCTGGCGCAAAACCTGATGCAATCGATTGCCAGGGTGGTTCCGATTCTCCCCGTGCCGTTGATGTGCGAAATCGTTTTGCAGTCGCCGCAGGCATGGCGCAGCGAACTGGAGCTGAAAGCCCGCGCGGTGGAGCGCATCGCCGAACTGCGCGGGCAGGGTGCGCCGATTGATATTTCCGACGCCGCCTGCGAACGCGTGTTGAGTGCCGCGCTGGACATGCTTGTGGGGCGTGGTTTTGTCGAGATCAACGAGGACGGTCTGTATCGCGCCAGGGCGGAGGCCGAAACCGTGTTGCAGTATTACGCCAACTCGATACGGCACTGGCGCTGACAGGTGATTGAAAGGGTCTCATGCAGCGTGATGCGGCGTTATAAACCGCCTCAACCCCGCCATTTCAGAATGACTTTCTGTCAGGTTTTTTTATTCACACACTGTGCCGCGCAAATTCCCGGACAACTTTTGATTTAGGTCATTATTCGCGCTGCCTGCATGCGTATCATGATGCTATGAATAAATAAGGCATTATGACAAGAGGTGCGTTATGGAACTGTGGATGGATTTGTTGTTTGGAAACTGGGTGGGCTTGCTGAGCGTGATTACGGTGACAGCGACATTCAGTATTATCGGTTATTTGTTGTTCATGATTTATTTCAAGTCACAAGATAGTAAAAATTAATCCGGTAGTCTCTATATGAGGGCTCGCGGGTGGATGGAAAACACACGAGTTTTCCATCCACCTTATTCTACATTAGGGAGCGATTACGCCACGGCATCGTCCAGTAGTTGTATCAAACCATGGACCATCTGTAGTGCAGTTGTCATTGTATATCATGATATGTGTATCAGTGCCAGAGTTTTGGCAATTACCTGTTGTATCGCAGTCTGTCTCTACAAACATATCAGCGCCCGTCTCTGATTTAATGCTGCTACCGAAATCATTACCGACAGGCACATCAGCGCTAGCAGCCCATTGGAAGGGGGATGATACTGTGCTGGTTGCGTCTTTAAATATGCGGTATGCGGTACCATTGCCCGAGCCTCTAACATTAAAAGCTGTATCAATCACATGAACAAAGCTACCACCTAAGGCCAAAATGCCTGCAGCATCATTGTCCTGGTTAGCACCCGCAGCTGTTGCTGTTAGAATCCCACCATGCATATGGAAGCTGGCACCATTTTGTGCTTGAGCTGCTACTAGCCCTTGATTTCCTGCGATTTTATAAAATTTGTCGGAACTTCCTCTTATGGCACGCACAGCTGAGCCATAAACCTGCACGATGGAGTTTTGTCCTGCTACACGTACAGGCACATTAGCAAGTACGTGATAACCAGATGGTTGTTTTGCCTTAGCTGTGATTTCTGATCCATAAAACCAAGTCTCGGCGCAGTTGGAGTAATAGCCAAAATTATAAAAGTTACCTTCAGCTATAATTTTTGATCCAAAAAAGTAGTGAACTGAGATTTGATTTGATGCATCACAGTTATCAAACCACGCATAAGTAACAGCATTCCCGTCCACAGCGAGTACTACGTCAGTATAGGATGAATTGCCTGGGCCCGTCCAATTTATGCCTTTGTATGAGCCTTTTACAGTTAAATGTTCGAAAGAAAGGTTTGTGCAGCTATCTACCGATATTGCCGTGTTCCCGACGAGTTGTGTGTTGTTTGCGCCTGAGCCGCGTAAAGTTATATTGCCATCACCGCTACAATAGAACCCTGAAAACTGACCTGGGCCGATATCAACGATTACCGGGTTATTGACTGAAGGGTGCCTTGTGAAATGTATCCAGTCAGCAATTTCAGTCATGCTGCTCGAGCAATCAGTAAGTTGTCCGCAGTTCTGACGAACGTGAACCACTTCAGCATTTGGATCCAAAGCAGCGTATACACTGTTAGAAATTGTGAGTGAGCATACGGTGATTGCTGATATTGAAATGATTTTTTTTATAGACATATTCCTCTCCATAGTGTCGATATTGTTATAAACACAGCGAAAAATAAGTCCAGCAATTGATCGCTGTGAGACAGATGGGCGTCAATAAGGTAGTAACGCCCACAGTGGAGGCTAACAAATGGCAAGTTCTAAGTAAATGATATGCTTCATCTGTTGAGTGTATTGAAGGCTGTAGAAACATATAGCATAATTGATCGTTTGAAATAATGTTTCGCAGGTTGCATGGCATAAATCCCCCCTTGTTGGTTGCTTAAGCTATTTGCAGATCGAGGAAGCGGGCGATGTGTTTGGCGGCATCGCGCGCGGTGTCCCTGTCAGAAAGCACATGATCGGTGTGTTGCAGATTGATGAGGGTTGAAGCGCCCGCGCACCACTGCTGAATGTCCAGCGCGTTCTGTTCGCTGACCACCGGGTCGTCTTCAATATTGAAAATCAGAACCGGCTTGTGCAGTTGCGAAAGAATCGTTTTCAGGTCGTGTCGCCTGAGGTCGTGAACAAACTGCGGCCGTATTTTATATTCCACACCCGCAACCACAATGCTGGCTTCGCGTCCGGCTTCCAGTTGTGGCAACGCTGCGCCGAAATGATGCAGCACATGCTGCGGCTGGCTGGGCGCGGCGATTGTCGCCACCGCGTCAACGCAATCCAGCTGAGCCGCGCAGGCCAGCGCGGTGGTTCCGCCCAGGCTGTGGCCAATCAGTAAATCCGGCGCTCGGTAGTTGTCAGCCAGAAAGCGTGCCGCCGCTTGCAGATCCTGCATGTTTGTACTGAAAGTTGTGTCAGCAAAATCTCCCTCGCTGCCGCCCAGTCCGGCAAAATCAAATCGCAAGGTTGCAATGCCGAGTTCAGCCAGATGCTTGCTGATGCGAAAGGTCGACAACAAATCCTTGTTGCAGGTGAAGCAGTGTGAAAAGGTGGCGTAATGCTGCGGCTCGTGATCCGGCATTTCCAGGCGGCCATCGAGCAGCAGATTGTTGTGGCCGGGAAATTTGACGCGCAGGGTGGTGGGCATGGCGGTTAAAAGCGTTTGATATTGTGTTGCGTTGGCGTTTTAATGGAGCACTCTAACACAGGCGTTCAACATTGCAGGCAGTAACCGATGGATACACTCCCCGAACACCTCACTCCGATTATCCGTGTGCCGGCGCGTCCGGCTGACGCCAACCCCGGCGGCAGTATTTTTGGCGGCTGGATTATGTCTTATGTCGACATCGCTGGCAGCGAGCCGGCCTACCTGCGCGCCCGCGGTCCGGTGGTGACGCGCGCGGTTGATTCCTTCGAGTTCAAAAAACCGGTTTTCATTGGCGATGTCATCAGTTGTTACGCCGATATTGTAAAAGAAGGTAAAACATCGGTCACCGTTAAGGTGGAAGTGTTCGCCGAGCGCGCCAGCCAGGGCGAAGTCACGGTTATCAAGGTCACGGAAGCGCAGCTGGTCTATGTGGCTATCGACGAAAACCGGAAACCCAAACCATTGCCATGAATGCTGGCCGCAAGCGGCGGCAAAATTAGCATTTTGTGATATTGAATTTTATCAGTATGATGGACGGACAATCAGGGGGAGGTGACATGAAAACAAAACCAACACGTCATTCCATATTGGCAGTGCTGTTCAGCCTGTTTGCAACCGGGCAGCTGCATGCAGCCGGGTTTGCGTTAATCGAGAACAGCGCCAGTGGACAGGGTAATGCTTTTGCCGGTGCAGCAGCGACCGCCAGTGATGCATCAACGATCTGGTTCAATCCGGCCGGCATGATGCGGCTGGACAGCGACCAGCTTGTTGCGGTGGGGCACTTGATTGTGCCGAAGTCGGATTTCAATAATGGCAACACGGTTGACGGGCTGGGTAATGCGGTATCGGGCCCTGAAGATGACGGTGGTTTCAACGCGATTGTTCCCAATCTGTATTATGTCTATACCATCAATCCGGATACCCGGTTTGGTTTCGGGCTGACCGTGCCGTTTGGTCTGGCGACAAAATATGATGATTCATGGGTCGGCCGCTACCATACTGTCGAAACCGACTTGCGCACCATTAACCTGAACCCGTCCATTGCCTACCGTGTTAATTCGCAGCTGTCGGTCGGTGGCGGCATCAGCATACTGTTCGCCGATGTCACCCTGACCAGCGTGGTCGATTTCGGCGCATTGATTGGCTTGCCGCAAGGCGCTGACGGCTTTGCTGATCTGGAAGCGGACAACTTTGGCGACCCGGCGCTGGGATTCAACTTTTCGTTGCTGTATGAACTCGACAAGGCCACCCGTATTGGCGTGGCGTACCGTTCTGAAATAACGATTGATGTGGATGGCGCAGCTGATTTTAGCGTGCCCAGTATCGCGGCCGTGATACCGACAACGAACAACGTGTTTGTTGACACCACCATTCATGGCTCGATAGACCTGCCGCAATCCTTGTCCGTGAGCGTGGCGCACGAAATGGATAAATGGACCTTGCTCGGTGATATCACCTGGACCGGGTGGAGCTCGTTTCCCGAGTTGCGCATTATTTATGACAACCCTGCGCAACCGGCTTCGGTCACCACCGAATCATGGGACGACAGTTTTCGTTATTCCATCGGCGCGGATTTTCAATACAGCGATGACATGATTCTGCGTGGCGGCATCGCCTACGATGAAACCCCGGTGCCCGGCGCCACCAGGCGCACGCCACGTGTGCCCGGCAACTCCCGCCGCTGGTTGTCCTTCGGTCTGAGCTATATGATTGACAGTGCGTTTACGGTTGATGTGGGCTATTCCCATCTGTTTATCAGTGATGCTGCAATCAATAATACATTTGAAAGCAGCCAGCCCGCGCTGAATGGCGTCATCAATGGCAGTTATGAAGCGTCTGTCGACATTATCAGCGCACAAGTGCGCTGGAACTATTAATCAGGGAGACCCGCAATGAAAAAAATATTTTTGACATTCACCCTGACGGCAAGCTTTTTTATCGCCGGTTGTGAAAGTGAGCCGGGCAGCAGTGTGCAAAGCTCGATTACGCCCGCCGATTCGGTAACCACCTTCAGCGGTTTTGATCCGGCCAACGCGAAGATTCCGTTTCCCAACAATCTGCTGTTCAAGGATACGCTGGATGGCACGTTGAACATACCGCTCACCGGAGGCGCAGCTGATGCGCTGTCCATGCAGCTCAATGTGCTCGACGGCTTTTCTACCAGCGCGCCTATCACTACGCAGCCATTTACCAGCACGCTGGATCCGGCATCACTGGCGAGTGCTGTGCGTGTGTTCGAGGTTACGCTCAATACCGCTGTCAGTCCCATAGGTGGGCCGGTGCAATCCATCACGGCGGAGCTGCAGGCGGGCAGCGACTATGTCGCCACGCTGGATGGTACGGGCACGGTGATCGTTATCAGTCCGCTGAAACCGCTCAAGCCCAAAACCAGTTACTATGTTGTTATTACCAGTGATTTGCGTGATGCAGCCGGTAATCCGGTTGGTCCTGCGAATGCCTACCTGTTTTCGAAAGGGCCGAATTCGCTCATTGATGGTAGCGGAAAAAGCACCAACCCCAGCCTGACCGATGCTGAGGCGCAGGCGCTCGAGCCATTGCGTGTGATCAATAATCTGAGTGAAACCGCCGTGATCGCAGCCAGCAATCTGAAAGCTGCGAACATCATCATGAGCTGGAGCTTCACGACACAATCGGAAGGAGATGTATTATCGGTGGTGCGCAGTCTGGTGAATCCACCTGCAACTGCCCCGGCATCGTCATTGTCCGCTTCAACAGTTGATCTGGATGGGCCTGGCCCCTTGCCTCAGGGATTGACGCCAGGCGCAGCAGCACAGATGTTCGAAGGCACGCTCGATGTGCCCTATTACCTGACGGTGTCCAGTACGGTGAGCAGTCCAAGCAATGACCCAACTGCTCTGGGTTCCACATGGAAAGCGGCAAATGCTGCATTCCCCGGCGACACCGAGATGAATCTCACCAATCTCAACCCATTGCCGGCGGCCACCAATCCGGCCTTATCGATTCCGTTGCTGGTCACCATGCCAACTGCAGGCGCGAAGCCTTATCCGGTAGTGATTTTCCAGCATGGTATTACCACTGACCGTACCAAAATGCTGGCCGTTGCCGACACACTGGCGGCCGCCGGTTTTGCAACGGTAGCCATTGATATGCCAATGCATGGCGTCGATACCACCAGCCCATTCTATCAAGCCGGCAAGGAGCGTACGTTTGACCTTGACCTGGTGACAGAAGACGCCAATGGTAACGTGACAGCGTCAGTGCCTGACGGTACGATTGATAGCAGTGGCAGGCATTTCATCAACTTGACCAACCTGGTGAACACTCGTGACAACCTGCGTCAGGCGGTTGCCGACCTGTTTGCCTTAACAGCAGCCATCAGTGCGATGGACGTCGATGGCGCAAATGGTGCTGATGATCTGGATGCATCCAATATCCATTTCCTCGGGCATTCGCTGGGCGCGATGGTCGGAACACCGTTCACAGCACTGGAAACGAATGTGGATGATGTCGTGATGGCATTCGGCGGTGGCGGCTTGCCGAAAATTCTGGATGGTTCATTCTCATTCGGGCCTACTATCAGTGCGGGGCTGGCCGCAAATGGTATTGTTAAAGGCACTGCCGACTATGAATCATTCCTGGCTGTTGCACAGGCGGTGGTCGATTCCGGTGACCCGATTAACTATGGCGCGACTGCAGCAGCAAATCACAATGTCCTGTTCTTTGAAATTGCCGGTGGCGCAGGTTCGCCGTCCGACCTGGTTGTGCCAAACACAGTCCCGGATGCAAATGATACAACCGGTACGGTACCGGCTCCGCTTGCAGGTACAGAGCCGTTGGTTGGTCCGGCAATAATGAATCTGACGCCGACCAACACCAGTGGCAGTAGCGGTGATTTGCTGGTGCGCTTCAATGCCGGGCATCACGGTTCGTTGTTGACCCCGACGAATGCCAGCGGCAATTCGAATGTGACCGGCTCTGCTGAAGTGTTTGCTGAAATACAGGCGGAGATTGCTTCGTACCTGGGCTCTGGTACAGCCACATTAAGCATTACTGATGGCAGTGTGGTTGCGGTGCCCTGATTCGTATTAATGCTGCTGCG
Source organism: Gammaproteobacteria bacterium (assembly GCA_026995045.1). GTDB lineage: Bacteria > Pseudomonadota > Gammaproteobacteria > SZUA-229 > SZUA-229 > S139-92. The sequence continues at coordinate 32,245 of JALWPK010000057.1, forward strand.
TAAAAAGCCCTCGCAAGAGGGCTTTTTCATTGCGGCAATAACCGTTTTTCAAGCAGCCACTGGCGCGCATCTTCGGCGTCCCGCTCGAACCACGCCTGCGCCGAGCCAAGCCGGAAGCTGTATCCCCATTCATCCATGTCGTTGAACATGCGGGTCATGCCCATTTCAGGGATGCGTTCGCTTAACAGGATTTGCAGATAACACACCGCGTTTTCTTCTTCATAGTCGCCACCGGCGTCGGTGTGCAGTTGCTGCTTGCGCGCATCGTCCATGCAAATGTAATGACAGGTTTCGTGCAGCGCGGAATGCACCGGCGTGTCATTGCGAATATACAGTGTGTCGCCAATCAGCCCGGCTTCACTGTCTTTCCAGAAACTGCCGGGGATTTCCTCGCCATCCGCTACCTGTTGCTGCTGCATGCCGTATTGCTGCAACAGGGTTTGCAGTGAGCTCAGGTTGATGTCCTGGCAGAGTAGTACGGGCATGATTGGTTGGTTATGTTTATTTCACCACAGAGACGCGGAGACACAGAGTGAATTGTTTTGGTTTTGTAACGTACACCACAGATGCAAATTAATCACTATTGCAGGAGCGGCTTCAGCCGCGAATCCGCGGTTACAGCAAAGCCGGTGTTTGTGGGTATTACCTTTCGCGGCTGAAGCCGCTCCCACGATTCAATTCTCAGTATACTCCGCGCCTCTGTGGTGAATTAAAAAAACTGTATCAAATCACAAATATCCATGCTCACGAAACTGTTTGAGTATGCCCTGCAAGGCAATCGCACGGTGGCTGATTTTGTTTTTTTCTTCCAGCGGCAACTCGCCGCCGGAGCAATCATGTGTCGGCACATAAAAAATTGGGTCGTAGCCAAAGCCGCCATCGCCGCGCGGCGCTTCGAGGATGCGGCCTTCCCAGCTGCCCTGGCTGATCAGCGGCACCGGGTCGGTGTGGTGACGCATAAATACAATCAGGCACTGGTAGCGTGCGGTGCGTTCGGCTTCGGGCACGCCTTCGAGTTCTTTCAGCATCAGGTTGTTGTTATCTTCATCGCTGGCGTTTTCACCGGCGTAGCGCGCCGACCACACGCCGGGTCGGGCGTCCAGCGCATCGACTTCGATGCCGGAATCGTCGGCAATCGCGGGCAGGCCGGTGTGCTCGGCGGCGTGGCGCGCCTTGATGATGGCGTTTTCGACAAAGGTTGTGCCGGTTTCGGCGACGTCGGGCACGTCAAAATCCGACTGCGGCAAAACCTCGATGCCGCTTTCGGCAAACAGTTTGTTGATTTCACGCACCTTGCCGGCATTGCCGCTGGCGAGTACGATTTTGCTGATTTTTTTCATGCCTCGATAGCGCTCTGTTGAATGGCGAAAATCTCGTTGATGCCTTTCTCGGCCAGATCCAGCATGGCGTTGAGTTCATCACGGTTGTAGGCGTGGCCTTCGGCGGTGCCCTGTACTTCGATGAAACCGTTGCTGTTGTTCATAATCACGTTCATGTCGGTTTCGGCGGTGGAGTCTTCCGCATAGTCGAGGTCGAGCACCGGCATGCCATTATAAATGCCGACCGACACCGATGCGATTTGATGGTGCAACGGGTTTTTGCTGATGAGCTTGTTGGCCAGCATGTGCTCTACCGCATCGTGCAAGGCGACCCATGCGCCGCTGATGCTGGCGGTGCGGGTGCCGCCGTCGGCCTGAATCACATCGCAGTCCAGGCTGATGGTGTTTTCACCCAGCGCTTCCATGTCGATGGCGGCGCGCAGTGAGCGGCCAATCAGGCGCTGGATTTCCATGGTGCGGCCACCCTGTTTGCCGCGCGCAGCCTCGCGGCCCATGCGCGAACTGGTGGAGCGCGGCAGCATGCCGTATTCCGCTGTCACCCAGCCCTGACCCTTGCCGCGCAAAAAGCCGGGCACGCGGTTTTCCACACTGGCGGTGCAGATCACCCTGGTGTCGCCAAATTCCACCAGCACCGAACCTTCGGCATGCTTGGTGTAGTTGCGGGTGATGCTGACGGGGCGCATTTCGTCGGGCGCGCGGTTGCTGGGTCTCATAAAAGCTCCGGGTGATACGATGACGATAAGAGTGACAATAACAGGCCGCGCATTATACACGGTCTGTTACAATCACGAGCCGCAGAGCATACGAGGAGCACAGCATGATTCGAAGCATGACCGCCTTTGCGCGTTGCCAGCACAGCGCCGCTTTTGGCGCGTTAACCTGGGAGCTGCGCTCGGTTAACCACCGCTATCTGGATGTTTACATGCGCCTGCCGGACGATTTTCGCGCGCTGGAAGGCAAATACCGTGAGCACATCACCGCCGCGCTGAGCCGTGGCAAGCTGGAATGCACCCTGCGATTTGTTCCGGAAACCGTGGTGGAAGGCGGCGTGCAAATTCATGAAGAGATGACGCGCTCGGTGATTCACGCCTGCCAGAAAATCAACGACATGCTGCACCAGCCCTCCGAAATCGACCCGGTGCGCGTGCTCGCCTGGCCCGGCGTGGTGCAGGAGCACCAGCTGGATTACAAACCGATACTGGCCGCCAGTGAGGAGTGCCTGAAACAGGCGCTGACGCAACTGATCGAAAACCGCGAAGCCGAAGGCCGGCGCCTGCAAACACTGATTGAACACCGCGCCGCCGCCATGCAGGTGATAGTCGATGATGTGCGCAAGGTGATGCCCGAAATCATTCAATGCCACCGCGAAAAACTGCGCAGCCGGCTGGAAGAACTGAAAGTGGAAGTCGATCAGGATCGCTTCGAGCAGGAAATGGTCTACCTGATTCAGAAAATGGATGTCGAAGAAGAGCTCGACCGCCTCGACAGCCATGTAAAAGAACTGGCCGACGTGCTGCAACGCGAAGAAGCTGTGGGCAGACGGCTGGATTTTTTAATGCAGGAACTCAACCGCGAAGCCAACACCCTGGGCTCGAAATCCGCCGACATCCGCACCACCCAATCGTCGGTGGAGCTCAAGGTGCTGATCGAGCAGATGCGCGAACAGGTGCAGAATATTGAGTAGTGTGTTTTAAAGCCAACGCAAAGACGCCGAGGCGCAAAGCACGCGAAGATTTTCCTATTAATTGCAGGAGCGGCTTCAGCCGCGAACCCGTGATTTCAGCAAACACGGTGCTTGTGAATAGCGTCATTCGTGGCTGAAGCCACTCCTACGGAAGAATCTCTGCGCCTCCGCGCCTCTGTGGTAAAAAAACAACCCGCTTATTTCACTTCCAGCAGTTCAATCTCGAATATCAGTGTCGAATTCGGCTGAATCAGTTCACTGCGGCGCGACTTGCCGTAGGCCAGATCTGACGGAATATACAGCTCCCACTTGGCGCCTTCCTTCATCAGTTGCAACGCTTCGGTCCAGCCCTTGATCACGCCCTTGACCGGGAAGGTGGCGGGCTGGTTGCGTTTGTAGGAACTGTCGAATTCGCGGCCGTCAATCAATGTGCCGCGGTAGTGGGTGACCACGGTATCGTTCAGCTTTGGCGTTTTGCCCGTGCCGGGTTTGATGATTTTGTATTGCAGGCCGCTGTCGGTGGTGACCACGCCCGGTTTTTTCGCGTTTTCGGCAAGGAATGCCTCGCCTTTGGTCTTGTTTTCCTCGGCGATGCGTTTCGCCTCGGCAAGACGGCGTTCACGCGCCTTGAGCTGGTATTTAGACTTGGCCTGGCGCATTTCCTGATCGCTCAGCGCCGGTTTGGCGCCGGACTGGCTGTCTCGCATGCCCTGTACGAATGCATCCAGGTCGATTTCGACGCCCTGTGCTTTCAGGTTTTTGATAATGTCGATGCCATAGCTGTAGCTGGCTTTTTGCTCAAGCGTTTTTAATTCGGCGGCGTGGCCGGTGGCGCTGATCAGCAAAGCGGTGATGATTAAGGTCGGATTAAATAATTTCATGGTTTCTCGCTGGATTCGTGTTGATGCGCGCAACATAGCAGCTGAACCCGGTGACTTCAAGCGCCGGGCGGCGCCGATGTAAAGCCGCGTCAATTCAGGTAACCTTGCGGTTTGAATAGCGGCTGGCGCGCCGCTGTGGGCCCTGGCCGGCGCGAACTTTTGCCGGCGGGGTCTGTCCATCAAGAACATTGCATTGAGAGTTGTGTCACTATGTTGAGATCTGTCATCCTGTTTCTGGTTTTCTCCCTCAGCGGCTTTTCCGGCATGGCGATGAGCGCCTTGCCCGCCAGCGTCAACGGGCAGGAAATGCCGTCACTGGCGCCGATTGTGGAAAAAACCCGGCCCGCTGTGGTGAATATCGCCACCCGTGGCAAGGTCAATGTCGGCAATAACCCGGTGTTGAACAACCCGATGTTCAAATATTTTTTCCGCGGCTACAAGAACCCGCCGCAGCAGCGCGAGACCCGTAGCCTGGGTTCCGGCGTGGTTATCGATGCGGAAAAAGGCTTCATCATCACCAATCATCATGTCATCGCCAGCGCGGATGAAATCGCCATCACCATGCACGACGGCCAGCAGTTCGAGGCGCGCGTGGTCGGCTCCGACCCGGAAGCCGATATCGCGCTGTTGCAGGCCGACATAGACGGTTTGGTGGAAATCCCGATGGGCGATTCCGACAAGCTGCGCATCGGCGATTTCACTATCGCGATTGGCAATCCGTTCGGACTGGGCCAGACCGTTACCTCCGGCATCGTCAGCGCGCTGGGCCGCAGCGGGCTGGGCATCGAAGGTTATGAAAACTTTATCCAGACCGACGCCTCCATCAACCCCGGCAACTCCGGCGGCGCGCTGGTCAATCTCAGGGGTGAGCTTATCGGCATCAACACCGCGATTCTGGCGGCGGGCGGCAACGGCAATGTCGGCATCGGCTTTGCCATCCCCATCAACATGGCGCGGCAACTGGTCGACCAGTTGATTGAATACGGCGAAGTGCGTCGCGGCATGCTCGGCGTCATCATGCAGAACCTGACGCCGCAGTTGTCAAAAGCCTTTGGACTGGACTTGCACAAGGGCGTGGTGATTTCACGCGTGATTGAAGACTCCGCCGCCGAAAAAGCCGGCCTCAAGGCTGGCGATGTGGTGCTCAGCATCAACGGCAAGGAAGTGGAAAGCGCGTCTGCCATGCGCAACATGGTCGGGCTGATGCGCGTGGGCGACGAAATGGACATCACCGTGATACGCGACAAGGAGGAGGTTGAGCTGACCGCCGTGATTCAAACCGCCGAACTGGAAAGCCTGCCCGGCGAGAAGCTGGACGCCAAACTGGCCGGCGCGATTATCAAGGAAGTAGGCGAAAAAAACGACCGCCATCTGGAAGTGATGTCGGTGGAGCAGGGCAGCCCGGCGTGGAGCGCACATTTGCGCGAGGGCGATATTATTATTTCGGTCAATCGCGTGCTGGTTAAAACGATTGAGCAGTTCCGCGACATCGTCAGCAAGAACAACAGCCAGATTCTGCTCAATATCCAGCGCGGGCGGAATGCGATGTTTATCCTGATTCAGTAATGTTTGGGTTTTGTTCGCCACAGAGGCGCGGAAGCGCAGAGATTATTTTTTGATGGCAGGAGTGGCTTCAGCGCGAGCACAGGATTTTAACAGCCTGTATTTGTGGGACATCTTCGTTCTCGGCTGAAGCCGCTACAGGAAAAGTCTCCGCGTCTCTGTGGTGAATGTTCAAATCACCTCCGTGCGCTCTGCGTCCTCTGCGGCAACACAAACACGATTAGTTTTCGGCGTCATGCACCCAGCGTTCGCCTTGATCGGTGATTTCCTTTTTCCAGAACGGCGCCTTGCTTTTCAGCAGTTCCATCATTTCACGGCAGGCGTCAAAAGCGGCGGCGCGGTGCGCTGACCAGCAGGCCACCAGCACAATGTCGTTGCCCGGTTTGAGTTCGCCATAGCGGTGAATAATCAATGCATCCAGCAGGCGCCATTTGTCGATGCTGTCGGCGCACAGCTTGTCGAGATAATGCTGCGTCATCTGCGGGTAATGCTCCAGCGTCATCGCCTGCACCGTATCGCCCGCATTAAAATCGCGCATGCTGCCGATAAAGCTCGCCATCGCGCCATAACTGCCGCTGGCGCAGTGCTGTTGCTGGTATTGCTCCAGCTCGCGCAGCAGGTTAACGGATTGTTCAACCAGTTTCGCCGGCATGCTCAGCCTCCGGTAACCGGTGGAAAAAAGGCGACTTCATCGCCGTCGCTGACAGTCTGCTCCGGCGAGGCGTAATCCATATTGATGGCGCACAATGTGTTCGCCGGCATCTCCTGTTGCAGCGTGGCGAGCCGCCAGGCGTCCAGCACGGTGCTGGCGGCGGCAAGCTCCACTTCTTCCTTGCCCAGCTGCTCGCGCAGGCTGGCGAAAAATTTTACGGTAATGGTCATAACTCTGTTCGTGGCTGTGTGGTCAATCACCTTGCGTGGTGACTGTTAACAATTGTAAACCCTGCGACACGCGATGGCTGCATTAAATTACAATACGCTACCTTGACCAACTGAACAACAGGAACACAACATGAAAATGATTCAAACCGGCAGCCTCATCACAGGGCTTCTTCTGAGCAGTGTTGCTGCGTTCAATGCAGTGGCCGGCGCGCCCTACTGGGTAGGCAGCGACGGCAAATATGTGCGCAGCGGTTTTGGCGAATGCGTGCGCACCATTGACTGGACGCCGGCAGCCGCCATACCGGGTTGTGAAGGCGACGCCGCCATGCCTGTCGCCAACAAGCCTGCCGCCACCGACAAGGCTGAGGCAACCCGCAAGTCTGCGCCCATAAAGCCGATGCCGGTCGTTGAGGCGCCCGCGCCAAAACCGGCAGCCGAGCCGGAATACCGCAAAATCAGCCTGTCATCCGGCGCCAGCTTCAAACTGGGCGGCAGCACGCTGAATGCTGAAGGCAAGGCGGCGGTGGCGGCATTACTGAAAGAGTTCGATGGCGAGACCATCGAAGCCGTGATTGTGGAAGGCCACACAGATGACCGTGGCCCGGCGGCATTCAACCAGAAACTGTCCGAAAAACGCGCGGAAGCGGTCAAGGCCGAGTTGATTGCCAATGGCGTCGACGCCAGCCTGATTAAAACCATCGGCTACGGCGAAAGCAAGCCGGTCGCCAGCAACGCCACCCGCGAAGGCCGCGCCAAAAACCGCCGGGTTGAAATCAAGGTGGACGCCAAAGCGCGCAAGCTGTAGGGCAAGCAAATTTTTCAGGGATGAAAAATCAGGATGCTATCGCGCAATGGATAGCCTCCAAATCCTCGTTCATGCAGAGGTAAAAGGCTTCTCGTCCCCGGGAGGCCTTTTTTATTCTTGCGGCGGGCCGCTAACCGCTTTCAGCATACAGTGGGTGTTGGTAAGCTAGCCGCATGAGCAAAACCAAATCGCAGTCAGAGCTGACCCACTTCAACGCCCGCGGCGAAGCCCACATGGTGGATGTTGGCGGCAAGGCCAGCAGCCAGCGCGTCGCCGTCGCCAGTGGACGCATTCACATGCAAGCCGACACCCTGCAATTGATACAGCAGGGCGGTCACAAGAAAGGCGATGTGCTGGCGGTGTCGCGGTTGGCGGGCATCATGGCTGCCAAAAAAACCGCCGACCTGATTCCGCTTTGCCACCCCATCCCGTTGACGCATCTGGATATTGAATTTCAAATCGACGAACCAAACTGCGCAATCGAGTGCATCGCCACCGCCAAAACCAACGGCGTCACCGGCGTGGAAATGGAAGCGCTGGCTGCGGTGCAGATTGCCCTGCTGACGATTTACGATATGTGCAAGGCGGTGGATCGCGGCATGGAAATGCAGGCGATTCATTTGCACAGCAAGTCCGGCGGCAAGTCCGGTGACTGGCGGCGCGAATAAACCACTGTGTAGTCAATCGACGATTATCCCCAGGGAATAACGCTTATGAAATGGTTGCTTCGAATTGTGACAGGCGCGCTGCTGCTGGTCGCGCTGGCCGTGGGCGGCATCCTGCTGTTTGTCGACCCCAACGATTACAAACCGCAAATTGCACAACAGGTGGAACAGGCCACCGGCAGGCAACTGAGTATTGGCGGCGAAATCGGCCTCAGCCTGTTGCCGCTCGGGCTGGAGCTGTCACAGGTGGAGCTGGCCAACGCCGAGGGCTTTGACGACCCGTACTTCGCCCGCATCAATTCGCTGGTCATCAAGGTCAAGCTGCTGCCGTTAATCAAACAGGAGCTGGCGATAGACGCGCTCAGTCTGGATGGCCTGTCCGTGTTTTTGCAGGTCAAAGCAAACGGCGAGAATAACTGGCAAGATCTGTCGTCCTCATCAACGGTTGCCGACAACGACACGACGGATGACGCAGCCTCGCCAGCAGCAGACCAGCGCGGCGCGCAATCACCGCTGGCCGCGCTTGCCGTCAATGGCATTGAAATCCGCAACGCGCAGGTGCAGTTCAATGACCAGAGCAGTGATCAGCTGATTCAGCTCAGCCGGCTCAATCTCACTACCGGCGATATTCGATTTGACCAGCCATTCGAGATGGAGCTGGGCGTTAATGTTGGCCAGCGCCAGGCCGGGCAACAGAACGCGGCGGATATTCATCTCAAAACCGCGATTACCATTGCCCGCTCGTTACAGCAGTTTGCGCTTGACGATATTCAGCTCGCCATCAAGGCAAAACTGCCCGCGCTGCAGCCGGAGCCTGTCAATGTGAGCCTGCGCGCCGGCAGCCAGATTGATCTCGCCGCGCAGCGAGTGGAAGTGCTAGATGCGGAAATCGACGCCATGTACACCACGCTGAAACTGCAGGCGACGATAGCAGACTGGCGGAACAGTTTTCACATCAGCGGCAAACTGCAAACCGTGGACATCCAGCCGAAAGACTTGCTACAAAAACTGGCCATCGAGCTGCCGGAGATGCAGTCGCCCGAGGCCCTGTCGCGCGCAAAACTGGGCGCACAGTTTGACTTGCAGGATAACCGCCTCGCGCTGAAACCGCTGGAGCTGGTGTTCGACGGCAGTCAGCTCAAGGGGGAAGCGGATATCAATCTCGCCAGCATGGCGATTCGCTACCAGTTGCAACTCGACAAACTGAATGTCGATGACTATCTGCCGCCGCCACCTCCTGAATCGCAAACCGTCGAACTGGCGCAAACGCAAAACGAAGCCGCAAAGGCGGCGCCGGAACAGGATTTGCCAATACCGTTCGATGCGCTGGCCACGCTAGATTTACAAGGACGTTTTGGTATTGGCCAGTTACAGGTCGCCGGGCTGGATATCAGCGAGTTGGACATCAACAGCAAGGCGCGCAATGGCGTCATCACGCTAAGTCCGGTCAGTCTCAAGGTGCTGGAAGGCGCCATCACCGCTGACGCCACCGTCGATACACGCAAGCGTCAGCTCAAGGTGAAGCAAACCCTGAAAGCGGAAAACCTGCAAATTGCGGATATCACCAACCCCATTGTGGCGGCGTTGATACCCGATCAGAAAGTCGACATGCGCGGTACGGGCGGGCTGTACGCTGATGTCAGCACACAGGGGCTGCGCATCAGCGCCTTGCAAAAGGCGCTCAACGGCAAGGCCGGTTTCGAGTTCGACGATATTGACGCCAATGGACTGGATATCGAGTATCTGGCGCGCGGCGTGATTGCCGATTACCTTGAATCGAAAAAACTGGAGGTCAAACCCGAGTGGCGCGGCAGTTACCAGCCCAAAAATGTCACCGCCTTTGATATCGTGAAAGCGGATTTTGCCATCCGCAACGGCGTGGCGACCACCAACAACTTTGTGATGGATTCAAAACGCATTGACGTCACCGGCAAGGGCAGCATCAACATACCGGAGCAGACGCTGGATATGGTCACGGTGACGGATCTCACCCCGCGCCAGCTCAAGACCACGGCGGAAAAAGTGCTGGACGAACCGTTGCCGGTTCACGTGTACGGCCCGTGGACAGCGCCGCAGGTTGACGTGGATACCGGGCCGATGAAAGCAGTGGTCGCGCGTCTGGCGAAACAAAAAGTGAAAGCCAGGGCGCGGGAAAAAGTCGAAACCAAAAAACAGCAGTTGCGCGATAAAACCCGCGACAAGCTGAAGGACAAACTCAAAAACCTGTTCCGCTAATGCGCCAGCGTTTCGCCACACGTCTGCTGCGCTGGTACGACGCACACGGTCGTCACGACTTGCCGTGGCAGAAAAATCGCACCCTGTATCGCGTCTGGGTGTCGGAAATCATGCTGCAGCAAACCCAGGTGAAAACCGTGATTCCGTACTATCAGCGTTTCATGCGGCGTTTTCCCAACCTCAAACAACTGGCCGCCGCCACGCAGGATGAAGTGTTGCAGCACTGGGCCGGGCTGGGCTATTACTCGCGCGGGCGCAACCTGCACAAGGCGGCGGTGATGGTGGCCGAACAACACGGCGGCCGCCTGCCGCGCACGCTGGAAGGTTTGATGCAGTTACCCGGTATCGGGCGCTCCACTGCGGCGGCGATTCTGTCGCAGGCGCTGGATGTGCGCGAGACCATACTGGATGGCAACGTCAAGCGCGTGCTGGCGCGCTATCATGCGGTTGACGGCTGGCCGGGCGACAAAAAAGTCGAGCAGCAGTTATGGCGATTGGCCGAGCAGCACACGCCACATCGGCGCAACGCCGACTACACCCAGGCAATCATGGATCTGGGCGCAACCCTGTGCCGGCGCAGCAAGCCACAGTGCCAGGCCTGCCCGCTGCAAGACGATTGCGTGGCTTTTGCGACTGACAGCGTCGCCAACTATCCGGGGCGCAAGCCCACCAGGGCGCTGCCGGTGAAACAATCGCGATTTTTGCTGCTGATGGCCGGGGATGGCTCGATATTGCTGGAAAAACGCCCGCCGAGCGGTATCTGGGGCGGCCTGTGGAGCCTGCCGGAAGCCGGCCCGGAAGACGATATCGAACAGCTTTGCGCCAGCCGCTGGGGTCTGAACATCAGCAGCCAGCAAGCGCTGGACAGTTTCCGCCACACTTTCAGCCACTATCACCTGGACATTACGCCGGTGTTGCTGCAACTGGACGCCTCGGCTGTGGGAGTGTGCGACGCGGCTGGCGCGCGCTGGCTGAACCCGGACGAGACGCGTCCGCCGGCGCTGGCCGCGCCGGTGAGCAGAATCCTGCAACAGCACGCCGGTTTGAAGGCGCAGCCTTAACTGCCTGATAAGTGCCTGAAAACTGGCGATTAAGCGACATAATGGCCTTGACTAGCCGCAGACAAGTCTATTAAATACGCCCCTCTGAAATCACGCGAACCGGCCATCAGGGTCATCGCGTACGGTATGGGCAAAAACCTGTCCTGCACCTTGGTTCTCGCCAGTTTTCTGGCCGGGTAGCTCAGTTGGTAGAGCAGCGGATTGAAAATCCGCGTGTCGGCAGTTCGATTCTGCCCCCGGCCACCACCTTTTATTTGTTTTCTCCTTCTTTGCCACCAGTAACGTCCTTCCCTAACTTCACCAATCGAACTGCCGTGGCAGTTAGATTGCTCAGCGCATCCATGCGCCTCGCCCCTGCGGGGCTGACGCGAAAAATTGCTCCGGGCAATTTTTTCCGCCCCCGGTCAGGTTGGTATAAATATTTATTCTCAGTCCAGTTTCTGAAAACAGCTAAAGAATTCTCACGGCTTGCCGATACGGTTCATGATGAACTGTTTTTAATCAGGCGGCCGGCTGTGTGCGGTCGCGGTAAGGTGAAGGCTTATGACTGGCAAATTGAAAGTATATAAAGGGCGACCGAAGGGTCGGAACAGGGTTGTCAAACCGGCGATGGCGCTGGCGTTGGCGGCGGTTTTGTCTGCCTGCGAAGGGGTGGATGTGCCCGGTGATCAGGCCAATGAGCGGCTGTCAATCACCAACAATCAGGCGGCGCTGAATGCGCGTGTTACCTATGTTGACGAGGATGTGCTGATTGATGGCGGCTCCAGCGTGTTGCCCAAACCCAAGGCGGCGTTGATTGCCAACAATACTGGCAACGGCGTGGTGAAGGTGAAACTGGCCACAGCGCAGGCCAAGGGTGCGAACAGCATCAAACTCAAGCTGAAAGCCTATCTGGCATCGCCTGAAGTGGAAGGCGAGCTGGTGCAGGCGACGGCGGTGACGGTCAGCAAGGATGCGCGCAGTGCGGTCGTCAGTTACAACATGCGTGGCGCGCCGCGGCTGGGCGCGGTTGATCTGGTGACGTTCAAGAAGCGTTCGCGGCCGAAGTTGAGTTCGACCATACTGTTTTCGGATTCGGATATTAACTCGGTTACCGCGGACGGCGCCCAGGTGTACGCTGCGGTGGCGAGCGGCGCCCCGGAATTTACCGGACCGGCGGTGATGGAGCGTATTCGCATCAAGTACGACAAGATGATTCTGGATGATAATGCGCGCGTGCAGCTCAGCAGTTTTGCAGCGACCAGCACGGTAGTCACCAAAAATGCGGTGTATGCAACCTCTGGTGATGGCGGGCATGTTGCCGCTTTTGATAAAGATACATTGGAAAAACTGGGCGAATACCCGCTTGATGACGCGCGCTGGGTGGCGTGGGATAAAAAAGGCGGTCGCATCGTGGTGGCGCAGGGCACGCCGGGAAGACTGGCGGTGTTTGAGGAAGGCGTGTTCCCGGGCGGATCGATGAACCTGTTGAATACATTTGCCTTTCCTGGCGCCAACATCCCGGAATCCAAGTCAACCGTCGTGGTGGAAGGCGGCAAGGCTTTTATCGCGGCGGGCACGGATGGCGTGCAGATTATGTGTCTGGATGATGGTCAGATACTGGGCTCCGTACCGATTCCGGATCCGGCTTCGCTGGGGCTGGATCCGTCGGTTGTGGTCAGCAACTCCGTCAGTGTGGATGAACAACTGCTGTTTATTTCAAACGGCGAGGCAGGCGTTTATGTCGCCCGCGCGTCAGATGATTTTGAAGATACCGGCTGCAACCAGACCTTCAGCCTGACCATACTGGGTAAACTGAAGTTTGGCGATCTGCAATCGGTTAACCATGTGGCGGTAGTCGACAAATACCTGTTGATTGCCGCTGGCACAGGCGGGCTCAAGATAGTTGAAGTCAAAAAATAATCGGACGGTGGGGTGACTGCTGCAATGGCCTGATGTGAGCAATCACATCAGGCTTTTTTATCAACCGTCGAACGCCAGCTTGCTGCTCGTTCCATTTCACCCCATTTGTGGTCGGTCTTGAACATCCAGTCGAATATGCCTTTCACACGCCAGAGCGCGTTCAACTGACGATAGCCCAGGTTTTCGATGATGGCGACAATAAACAGCAGCAGAAGCTCGCCTGCATTGTTGCTGGTGCGGAATGACACTTCTTCCAGCGATAGCGAAATCACCGATATCAGCATGCCGAGTCCGACAGCGAGCAGGGTGAAGATGACAAAGAACTCGTTGGGCACCAGCCCGATAAAGAAAGCATAGGTAACAATGGCGAAGCCGGTTACTTCGAGCAGCGGGCCAAAACATTCAAACAGCAGGAAGAAAGGGAAAGCCAGCCAGGAAACCGCCTTGCCGCGAGGATGAAACAGCAGCGGCAAATTGGATATCAGGCTTTCCGCCAGACCGATTTGCCAACGTATGCGCTGTTTTTTCAACACTGACAGTTTTTCAGGCGCTTCAGTCCAGCACACGGGGTCTGGCACAAAATGGATGCGATAAGGTTTGCCTTGCTCAATCATGGTGCGGTGCAGGCGCACCACCAGCTCCATGTCTTCGCCGATGCAGTCGGTGCGGTAGCCACCGGCCTCTATCACCACCTGTTTGCGGAATACGCCAAATGCGCCGGAGATAATCAGCAGCGCATTCAGCGGCGTCCAGCCCAGTCGGCCGAACATGAAGGCGCGCAGGTATTCCACCACCTGAAACAGCGCCAGAATATTGCGCGACAGGCCGACTTTTTCAATAAACCCGTCCTTGACAGTGCAGCCGTTGAGGATGCGCACCACACCGCCGCTGGCGATGGTCAGCGGGTCTTCGATAAACGGACGCACCACTTTTTTCAGGCTGTTGCGCTCCAGCACGGAATCCGCGTCGACACAGCAGAACAGGGGATAGTATGAGGCGTTTATGCCACAGTTGATTGAGTCAGCCTTGCCGCCATTGTGTTTGTCGACGATGCGAAGATTGGGGAAGTTGACAGAGCGGTATATGCCATTGACCTCCTGCGTATTGATTTGCACGCGATAGACTTCCGGGAAGGGCTTTAAATCAAACTCGTCAATCAGCACCTGCAAGGTGTCATCGGTTGAGCCATCATTGATGACGATGATTTCATATTCCGGATATTCCAGCTGCATCAGCGCGCGCACTGATGCGGCAATGGTGCTGGCTTCATTATAGGCGGGAACAATGATGGTGACGGGCGGCTCAAAGTCTGCGTGCAGCGGTGACAGCTCTTCCGTGCTGTGCGCTCGCATGAACCTGGGCAGATAAATCATCGAGCTGATGGTCAGCATCAGATAAATACTGTGCAGTCCGACAAAATAAAACAGGAACAGCCAGTTGAGTGAATCGACATATTGCATTATGCATTACTCCATTGTTGTTCTGAAATGACCTGCTGCAGAATGTCGCGGGCATAACGGTCGCCAAGTTCGTGATACAGCTGTTTGAGATGGTCAACACTGACAAAGGGCAGCTTCGCCAGTGACTGTGCGCTGCGGTAGCGCACCCACCACTCCGGGTCGGACATCAGTTTGACCAACAGGTCGATATCTTCCGGCGCGCCCAGTCTGCCGAGTGTGTGCGCGACATGCAGACGGATAAACCATTCTGGATGTTCGGCGTGCTGGCGCGCCAGTTGCAGGCCATCGGCGTCGTTGGCGGCGTCTATACAGGCGGCGATAATGCGGCTGTCATGACTTTGGCCGAGTTTGATGCAAAGCTGCTTCAATGCCGGATCAAAATGACTGCTGCCAAGGAAGCTTAGAATGTGTGGAATATCATCATGCTTTGCAATGTTGAATGCGCGCTGCAGCAGTTCGCTGAGTTCTGAAGGTTTTGCCGAGTGCAACAACATGGCGACGCGAGCTGTCGGCCAGTCGCGGCGTTTGATGATGTGATGCACCAGAAACTGCATCGCGGCCTTGCTATCGATATCAACCAGCGCCTGGGCGGCGGACAGGGAAAGAATGGAATGCTCATTGTGAACCAGGTCGACCAGCTTGTTCCAGACAGAAAAATCCTGCATCCGCCCGAGGGTAACCACAGCCTGTAACTGATAGCGCATATTGCTGCTTTCAAAATACCGGTATGCAATCCGGTTGAGTTGCTTGTGATGCGCCAGAATTTGCAGTCTGGCGCGCGCGTCACCACGCACCAGTGAGTACAGCCGGTTCCACTCGGTGAGAAAAACATGGCGGTGCATGCGTTTCAGTTCTGGAACCTCATCCGGATAGGTCACCATCAGTTTGGCCAGCACCGGCCGCCACAGCTGACGCGCCCTGTCATCAATGCGTTTTTTGTACACACCCACGATACGAAAGATGATGACCTGCATCAGCATCAGAATCACCAGAGCGGTAATGGCGGCTACCCCGGAGGTGAGGTAGAACAGCACCGGGTCAGAAATCGAATTGAGCGCCGAGAACAAAACCATTGCGTGTATAAAAGTTGCCCTGTTTGTGATGAATGGCGGACCATGTCAGTGAGATGTTTTGTGTAATGGCATGGCGGCCATATAAGGAAACGGTGCTGACGTTGCTGACCGGGGGCGTCGTCGTGCCGTCGTATTCGACATCCTTGCCGTTCGCCAGCGCCAGTGAAACCGAATTCGCCGCGCCATAGCTTGCGCTGATAACGGCGCGCTGGTTGTGTCCGACGCCGGCATTGTCTACATCAATCAATCGATAGGTGTAGGCGAAACGGTAACGCGACCAGTAATACTCGCCGGTGAGGTGCAGTTGTTGACTGCTGGTGGCGGCAAAATTGGCGTACTGTGCGCCGGTATGCAGGTTGAAGCCATTGCTGAAGCGTTTGCTGACAATGGCTTCAACCCGGTTGCGCGCAATCACGCGTGCGGTTGGACTGATGCTGCCATTGAACGTGATGCTCCAGTCAGTCGCAAGCGGCATGCTGGCGCCGCCGGCCAGCTGCCAGTCGTTCAGATTAAAACGGTCAAATCTGTCGATCTGGATATGCCCGCTGCCTTGGCTGGTGTGGCCGGACAGAATTACGCTGGCCTGATTCCAGGCGGCGCGGTTGTTGCTGAGATTGTCGCGCCCTGCATGGGCGGCCAGGTAATAGCGGTCGTCATTCCGGGGGGCGTCGCGCGCGGGCAACCACTGCCGCCAGTCCTGTTGCGGGAAGCGCAGCTGCGCCTGCTGCAACAGGGTGTTGAAGGTATCGTCGGCGTTAAGTGTTTGCGCTTGCCTCGACAGCAGGCGGATTTGTTGTTTCCATACCTCCAGATAATCCGGCGAGAGTTCGCGCGCATGTTGCAGGTCGGCCAGAGCGAGGCTGTCATTACCCATCCATTCATGCAGCCGCGCGCGCGCCAGCAGGATGTCGCTGTTGTCGGGATGCGCATCGAGCAGCTGATTGAAAGCGCGCAGCGACTGCGCATGGTTGTTTTGCCAGGCCCACACTCTGGCCAGGGCAAATAGCGCTTCGCTGTCGTCGCCATGATGCTGCAGGTGAGTTTGCAGTAGGGTTTCAGCCTGTTGCAGTTGCTGGTTGCTGATGGCCTGCTGCGCCTGAGACAGGCAGCTGTCGTTGTCGGCAAAAGTGGCTGATGCGGATAATGCCGTTAGCAACAAGGACAGTGTCGGGACAGGGTGTTTCATGCCGCGCTGACCGAACCGGATGCGCTGCCGGTTTTGCATTTGCGCAGCGCTTTTCGCACACGCGCCAGCAGCTCACCCGGCTGGAATGGCTTGACGATGTAATCATCCGCGCCGGCGTCCAGCGCCTTGACGATGTCTTTTTCCTGCGACTTGCCGGACACCATGATGATGGCGGTGTCACGCCAGCCCTGTTTGTCGCGAATGTGGCCAATCAGTTCGAAGCCGCTGACAAAGGGAATCATGATATCAAGCAGCGCAATGGTGAAGGGGGCATGGGTGTTGATGATATCCAGCGCCTGCTGGCCATCGTGCGCAACCGTTACCGCATAGCCTTCGCGTTGCAGCAAATATTCGAGCATGTAGGCGGTGACTTCGTCATCTTCGACCAGCAGGATGGAGGCTTGCTCTGCCCTGAAATTGTTGACCGGGGATTTCATGGATAGCGTTTTTATTAAATTTTTCAGTTATTTATATATCGGCGCGCGCGCGCCTATCTTTAGCAGGCAACGTGCTTCAAATGCGCGCGGGGGATCTGGGCGAACGGAGACGGGTGGGGAATGCCGGCGCGTTCAGGCGGGCTTTTATAACTAATTGAATATATAAGGGTTATTGCTTGCTGAGGAAATTCACTTCCCAGTTCCAGGCGGACTGGATGATGCTCTCCAGCTGGTCGTGGCGAGGCGTCCAGCCCAGTTCCTTGCGCGCGAGGCTGGCGTCGGCGATCAACACAGCTGGATCGCCAGGGCGCGGGTCGGCGTCGGTGACGGTGAAATCCACGCCGGTGACTTTTTTGGCGGCGTCGATGACCTGCTGCACGGAAAAACCGTTGCCATTGCCGAGGTTGTAGGCGGCGCTCTGGTTGGTGCGTTGCATATGCTCCAGCGCCAGCAGGTGCGCGTCACACAGGTCGTTGATGTGAATATAGTCGCGCACGCAGGCGCCGTCTGGCGTGTCGTAATCGCGCCCGAACACCTTGATGTCTTCGCGGCGGCCGGATGCCGCCTGTAAAATCAAGGGGATAAGATGTGATTCCGGCTGATGCCGCTCGCCCAGTTCGCCTTCCGGGTCGGCCCCGGCGGCGTTGAAATAGCGCAGGCAGGTGGATTTGAGGCCGTAGGCGGCGTCGTAGTCGCGCAGTATTTGCTCCACCATCAGTTTGCTGCGGCCATAGGGGTTGATTGGCTGGTGTGGGTGTTTCTCGTCAATCGGGGTGTATTCCGGCTCGCCGAAAATCGCCGCGGTGGAGGAAAAAATGAAATAGCGGATGTCATGGGCGCGCAACGCGTCCAGCAACACCTGGGTGTTGGCGACATTGTTGCGATAGTACATGGAAGGGTGGGCGACCGATTCGCCGACTTCGATGTAGGCGGCAAAGTGCATCACCGCATCGAACTGGCGTTCGCTGAACAGCTTGTCCAGGGTGGCGAAATCGCCCAGATCGCCTTCGATAAATTCACCGTATTTGACCGCGTCGCGGTAACCCTTGCTGAGATTGTCCAGGGTCATTACCTGATGGCCGCGCTGGGCCAGCATTTTCACCATGTGTGAGCCGATATAACCGGCGCCGCCTACTACCAGAATGTTCATATGGATTAACTGCCAGAATTACAAAATGTCGATGATGGTATCACCACCGGCGATGGTTTTGCTGAGTTTAATCTGCATGCCCTCGCGAGCACACACACTTTTGGTGGGGCATCGGTGCGATTTGAGATGTTTTTCGTTTTCAATCTGCACCTCGTCGAGTTCGGCGTCGGTGCGATCCGGGTCGTGGTGAAACATCACCAACGCGCCGACTTCGGCGTCCACCGCCAGCTGGCGCACCTGGGAAATCAGTGAATGCCCCCAGCCGTGTTTGTGTGGCATGTCATCTTCTGTGTACTGGGCGTCGTGAATCAGCACGTCGACGTCGTGTAAATATTCCACCCATTCATGATAGGTTGTGCTGAGCTTATAAGGCGGATCGAGCTCGTTGTCGGTGACATAAGCGACACTCATGCCATCATCTTCCAGTTTGTAGGCGCTGCCGCCGCCGGGGTGGTTCAGCGGTTTTTTGGTGATATTGATATTACGTTCATGCAGCACCGATTCCGCGCCCTTGAAAATGCAACTGCTATGTGAGGGCAGTTCTTCCGCCTTTACCGGAAAGTTGCTGCCATCCATCTGGTCGAACAATGAGCACAGCAGCTGGTGACCGGATTCGACGCTGGTGAACACATTGATTTGCCTGTCCGGCTGATAAATCGGCGCGAAAAACGGGTAGCCCTGAATGTGATCCCAGTGGCCATGAGACAGCAAAATATTAATCGGGTTGGTCTTGTTGATGAGTTTCCGGCCAAGCAGCCGCAGGCCGGTGCCGGCATCCAGAATCAGTTCGCGCTGATCATCCAGCTGGATATGCACGCAGGAAGTGTTGCCGCCGTATTTTGCTGTTTTCGGCCCGGGAGCGGGGATCGAGCCGCGCACGCCGTAAAATGTAATAAGCATGCAATCTCCTTGCAGACAGGATGCT
The DNA here is from genome assembly GCA_026995045.1 of Gammaproteobacteria bacterium. Taxonomy (GTDB): domain Bacteria; phylum Pseudomonadota; class Gammaproteobacteria; order SZUA-229; family SZUA-229; genus S139-92. The sequence goes on from JALWPK010000057.1 coordinate 51,494, forward strand.
GAATCAAGAATAGAGCAGTCTTTGCAAACTGTAAAGAAATGTGCTCAAAACTGTTATTCTGTCATGTTTGTGCTATAACCAATTCAAACCGGTTGAAAATAAAAACAATAACAAAGGAACGCAACATGCTTCCACGCAGCCTCTACGAGTTGCTCCCCTATCTTTATCTCATTATCGGTGTGGCTAGTGGCTTGATGATTGAATCAAGCCTGATACTCATTGCCTCACTATTGTTGATATCGGCGGGCCTGCTAACTATCTTTATGCGATGGAATTATCGTGAAGATAAAAAATTGCGCCAGCAACAGGCCGCGGTCGCCGCCGAAGCGGCGGTGCGACAGGCGCAGCACGCAATTGAAACACCTGACAAACGCAGTGGACGTGATCGCCGCCAACGCGCCGCCAGCCATTTCCCGCTAACCGATTATGCCGGGCGGCTGGTGCAATACGAACGCCGCAGACGCGACCGCCGCGAGTATCACCAGCAAAGCATGGCCTGACGACGACCAGTCAGGTGGGCAGGAAACGCGACCAGTCCTGGGAATTATCGCCAAACACAAAGAAAAACGGGTTCAGCAAACTGTCCTTGGTGTTGTACATCAGGGGACCCATGTCTGTTTTGGTGACAAAGCCGCCCGCCTGCTCGACAATGCAATGCGCCGCGGCCGTATCCCATTCCGAAGTCAGCCCCAGGCGTGGGTACAGGTCAGCCTTGCCTTCCGCCACCAGACAGAACTTGAGTGAACTGCCCATGCTGAGCAAATCCGGTTCACCCATTTGTTCGGCGATGTTTTTCATATAGGCCAGCATTTCTTCCGAACCGTGCGAGCGGCTGCCGGCGACCTTGAGTTTGCCGCCGTCGAGTTTTTTCACCGCGATGGGATGTTTGTCGCCACCGTTTTCAATCTTGAATGCGCCGCCGTGCAGCCAGGCGAAATAATCAGTTTTCAGCACCGGCGCATGGATGACGCCAATCACGCTTTTATGGTTGTGCACCAGCGCGATGTTGACGGTGAACTCACCATTGCGCTTGATAAACTCGCGGGTGCCGTCCAGTGGGTCGACCAGCCAGTAGGTTTGCCACTGACTGCGTTGGTCAAACGGCAGTTTGGCGGATTCTTCCGACAGCACCGGAATATCCGGCGTCAGCGCCTGCAATCTGTCAACAATAGCATGGTGGGCAGCCATATCGGCATCAGTCAGCGGCGACTTGTCGTCCTTGTGCTCGATGCTGTACTCGCTGTTATATACCTCAAGTATTTTTTCGCCGGCGGCGCGGGCAATGTCAACACATTCGCGACACAGCTGTTCAAGATTGAGGTTGGGTGGCGTGGATTGTTCAGGCATGGTCAGGCTTCTGTTGTAAAATGGTGAATCTGAAACTCCTATTATAGGTTGGCGCACAGCATAAATGGTAAAACACGCAGGACAATTTGAGTACTGGCGGGACGTGGAAACCATTCTGCTCGACATGGACGGCACCCTGCTCGACCTGTATTTCGACAATCATTTCTGGCTGGAGCATGTGCCGCTGCAGTACGCCAGTGCAAGAAATATCAGCAAGCAGCAGGCGCACGATGAACTAATGCAGCAATACCGCGCCGCGCGCGGCACGCTCGACTGGTATTGCATCGATTACTGGAGCAACCAGCTGCAACTCGATATACGCAAGCTCAAACGCGAGCTGGCGCATATGATTGCAATTCGCCCCAGCGTCAGCGAGTTTCTGGAAAAAATCAACGCCAGCGACAAACGCGTGGTGATGGTCACCAATGCGCACCCGGCAACGGTGGAAATCAAGCTGGAACAAACCGGCATCCATCACCATTTCGACCAGATGCTGAATGCGCACGATATCGGCCTCGCCAAGGAGCAGCCCGGCTTCTGGCAAAAACTGGCGGAGATTGAGCCTTACAACAAACAGGCGACCATGCTGGTTGATGACAATCTGGAAGTTTTACTCAGCGCGCACGACTACGGCATTGCGTTCTGTTTTGGCATTCTGCAACCGGACAGCCAGAAACAGGAAATCGACGACAGCGCGTTTGCAGTGATAGACGACTTTACGGAGTTTGTTGCGGGGTTGGAGTGAATATTATTGTTCACCACAGAGGCGCGGAGGCACGGAGTTTTTTATTTTTCCGCAAATGAACGCAAATATACGCAAATGGGTTTTGAGGGGGGGCAACAGCCTGTAAATGCGTTCAGGCATCTGGCAATGATAGCAGCCATCAAAAAATTCTCTGTGCTTCCGTGTCTCTGTGGTGAAACCTTTAGTCTTCCTTTCTCTGCCCCCAGGTCTTGAAGCGTTTTTTACAATACGCCAGCAGTTCTTCGTAGTTCTGGAAGTACAGGTCAAAACCTTCTTCCGAGGGCGCGTCGAATTCACAATAATCGTTGTCATGCTCGCGGCAAATGTCGGGACGTTCATCGTAAATGCCGCAATCGCCGTTGGGCTGCAGGTGCTGGCATTTGCCGTCGATTAACAACACCCAGCCTTCGTCGTCCTTGTACAACTTGACGTTGTCGTGGGATACCTGCCACAGTAACTGCAAAAAGTCAGCCTTGGAGCGGGGCGTGTCAATGTGGTGGGTGACATAGGTGCAGCAGATTGATCCGGTACAGAATGAGCACTTGTTCTCCGGTGTGATTTTTATATTATTATCGATTTTTACATTACGGGTTTGTGCATTCATGGACATGTTCTCGAGGGAGGTGTTGCGTTTACATTAAACCAAGCTGCTTCAGGTTGCCATTATTATCAAGCTGAAAACTGCCGTCGTTTTGTGGCCGCGCAAACATCTTCAGGCTGTTGCGGACATTGTCGCTGCTGTTGATGGATGGCTTCATGTTAAGGTGTAGCTGGTAGTCGCCATCGGGTTTGACGCTGGCTTTGCCGTCCAGCCGGATATCGCCGCCGTGGTTACTGATGATCGCCAGCAATGGCGGATCGCCTGCATTCTGCAACTGGATATCCACATCGCCAAGGCTGACGGTTTCCGCCACCGTCACGCTGGCCTGTCTCCAGATAATCATACCACTGGCGACGGGCGGCGCGCCACGCGCAAGTTCGACATGTTCAAGCGTAATCTGAAAGCGCCCGCCCAGTTGTGCAATCGGGATTTGCGCCAGTTCGCCGACAGTGGCGGCGTCAATTTGAGCGCGGGCGTCATCCAGCATCAATGCGCCAGGCGCGCTAAAACCAATACTCGCACTGACAGGCTGTCCCCTGAATTGCGCCTTGATATCAGCGGCCAGCTTGCCGGTGAACAGCTTCCAGCCATTGAATGACCATTGCACATTCGACAGTTGGTATTGTTGGATTTGTACGCTGGCGGCGCGGCCTGACCACAGCGCGCCATGCAAGCCGCTGATGCGAACGCCGTTTTTCGCAGGCAGTATGTGATGCAGCAATGATGCTGGCGCGTGTGCGACGAGAAACAGCAGGTAACTGGCGGTGCCTATCAGGACAAGTTTGCTGCAGCTGATATCCGGTTTCATCCGTCGCGGCTGAAGCTGATGCGGGCATTGACAATGCCAGGTTTGTCAGTGCTTTCGATATTGACGCTGCTGGCGGCAATGCCATAGTTTTGTTCAACTGTGTTGAGCCACAGAATCATTTGGTTGAAATCAACATTATCCAGCCGCGCCCGCGCCGCGTTTTTGCCGGAGGATTCCAGTTTGCCGAGTCTGCTTTTGATGCCCGAACTGGCGGCGGTTTTTTCAATGGTGAGTGAAACCGGCGCATTGTCATTGCGGCGCTGACTGCTGACGCCAGCCGCGCGCAGCGCCCTGACTTCCTGCGCAGCGCCCTGCATCCACGCCAGCGATGCTTGCAGGTTGTCGCGTTTATCCAGCTCCTGCTGCAAGCCCTTGTGCAGCGGCTCCCACACGGCAACATAAAAAAGGGTGATGACAACGACAATGGCGGTCAGCAACACCATCAGGCGCTCGCGCGGCTGCAGCGAATCGAACCAGTTGCGCAGGTTATCCAGTGCGTTCATGTGCGCGCCTTCTGTATCCGCAGACTGGCTTTCACCTGATTCTGTTCCGAGCTGGATGACACAATCTCGGACTGGATGCCGCCAATCTTGTTAAGCCGGGTGTTGAGTTGTTGCAGTGACGCCAGATCCTTGCTGTTAACCGATACGTCCATGCGATTGTTGCGGAAGCTGATAGCTTTCAGGGTAACCGCCTTGTTGTTGGCCAACGCCGGCGCCGAGCTGGCAATCAGCTCAATCATGCTATCGCCGCCGCTGCCGCCGGCTTTCAGTTCTTTCAGTTTTTGCTCCATTTGCACGCGCGCATTGACAATGCGTTTGCTTTTGGGGAAAGCCTGTTTGTAAATCCTGATGATATCGGCCTGCAACTGTTTGTTCTGTTGCCTGACCTGATGCAATTGCCAGCCGGTAATGCCGAGCGACAAAACCAGCCACACCAGCGCCAGCGAGGCCGCCAGGCGCCAGCGTTTCCAGATGATGCCGCTCTGTTTTTGCGGTTTGTATTCATGTTGCAGCAGGTTGAGCGAGATTGCCTGTTTGTAGTTGCCGGCGAAAATCACCAGTGGGTGCGTGTTGTATTGCACCGCTATCTGTTCGACGGCGTCGTCCAGCGACACATCGGGCGCGTCATCTCCTTCCAGACTGAACAGCAGCAGTTTTTGCGGCGGGACGTCCGCTTTTTTCAGATCGGCGTCGAGCAGCGCATCAAACAGCTCGCGGTCGAACTTGCTGCCCTGCAGCGCGGCGGTTTGCAAGATAACCTGCTCCTGATAAAACAGCGCGCACCATTGTCGGGAACTTGCCGGCAAACAGAGCGCATCCGGAATGACAGAGTCGACCTTGATGTTGGCCCGGCTGAAATCATCCAGCAGCCTGTCCATGATGTTGCGGTTGATCGCCGCCACTGGCGTTGGCTGGCCTTTCACGGCCTTGCCGACGACAAAATGCATGTCTTCGATATCGTCGGCGAGCTGTTCTTCCAGCGCGAAAGGAATGGCGCGCAGCAGTTTTTGCGGGTTTTGCGTCGGCAGTTTGACCTGGTTGATGTGCGTCAGGCTGGCGTCGAGCAACACAATGGCGCGATGCTGGCGCGCAATCTCGGCCGCCTGTGACAGGTCGCCGCTGCTGATCTTGCAGGTGAGTTCACCTGCATCGTTTGCCAGCGCCCAGCTAGTCTGGCCGTTGCCCGGGTGATAATGAATCAGCAGCACGTCAGCCATTACAGCACACTCTGGCTACGGCTGATGACGCTGGTTTTGCCCGTAGCGGTTCGATTGATGATGGAGTACACGGTTTTGGTAATGCTTCCAGCCTGTAACTGTGTAGTCAGTAAAAAGTATTCGCTATCCACGGACAGGCCTGTTTTGTTCTTGATTTTCTTGCTCAGGTCATTGAATTTGAGAAAGTCTTCCAGTTTTTCAAACGGCGTCGTTTCCCGCGTTTGCAGTATGGCTTCCACGTCAGTTTGTGACATATCTGCTGCCAAGGATAATAGCACTTCTGCCGGCGCCGTGTTGACGTTGATATTGGCGGCTTTGCCGAATGCGCACAGGTATGGCCTGATGGCGTTAAATTTATTAGCGTCCTCAAAACCACGCACCAGGCGCAATGTGCTGACGCTTTGAAATGGCTGGTTGGCGGCGCGATAGGGTGTTTCCAGGTTCATGTAATAGCCATCTTCAGCGCCATCCGGAATGGTAGTGTTCACGTCCGGGTCTATCCAGTCGAGCACGGCATCGGTGGCGCTGGCGCTGATGCCCTGTGTGCTGAGCAGGCTTTTGAAACGGTCGATATTGACGTTATTGTTGCTTGAAGTGGCGCCATTATTATTTGTATCGTTCGCGGCGGGCGTGGCTTGCGTCAGCGAATTCAGATTGAAGCAGGCCTGCAAGTCGCTGAGTTTGCCGGTGATGGTGACGCCGTCCATGTCAATCGGTGGAATCTCCTGCGCCCAGCCTTCACCCAGATGATCAAAATTATTGTTCTTGATATCGTCTTCGAGCACGTTGCGCGCCAGTTTTTCCGCCGGTTTGACATACAGCAGCGCCTGATCGCTGCTCAACAGGTTGGCGGTGCGCCGCACCTGCAGTTGCAGATTGGTGGCGATGCTGGCGCTGATGGTGGTGGCCAGCGCGACAATCAGCAGCGCCGTAATAATGGCGACCCCGCGTTGTTGGCGAATGGCGGCCGGCGTCACAACGACACCTCGTACAGGCGCTTGATTTCGCCCCAGTCCGCAAGTTTGATGCTGATTTCGATCGCGCTCAGCACCGGGGCGGTCTGTTCGGCGCCGGCGTTCAGCGGCGGCCACTGGTTATGCCAGTTTTGTTTGTCATCCAGAAAACGAAAATCAATCGCATCCACCTTGTCGAGGATTTCGCTTTTGTAGGGTTCGACGCCGGGCGCGCGATCCATTTGCGGCCAGTGCAGGCGGTAGAGTTTGTTGTCCTGTAGCTGATAGGCCACGCGCTGCAGATTGCTGCGCAGCAAGCCGGCGGGGTTGCGGTGACCACTGCGGCTGAATTCGATAATCAGGTCGGGGTTTTGCGGCGTCAGCAGATAGGCTTGCACATTGCCGTAGTTGTCACGGATATCCCGGCGTACGATTTGTGTCAGGTCGCGGCTGATGGCGCTGATGCTGGTTTGCACATCTTTCAGTCGGTTCAGCGCCTGCTCGGATGCGCCGCTGTTGTCGATAACATTGCGCAGGCCGCCATAGGCCATCACCGACATGGTGGCGAACACGGTAATCGCCACCAGCAATTCCAGCAGGGTAAAGCCAGTTTGCCGGCGGGCGTTGTTGCGCAGGCTAGCGAATAACATAGCCGGTCAGGTGTGCGAGGTTCTGCGTGCGCGCTTTGTCCGCATACACGGTGTAACTGACCTGGCGCGCCGACTTGTCCTCGGTTTCCTTGGTGTCGCGTTGCCAGAACCATTCCGCGCCGGCCATTTCCACGCTGCCTTTTGCGACGCCGAGGTCGGGAAAGCGTTTTTCCACATTCAGCCGGGTGAGTTCATTCATCGCCACCCAGTGCGCGATGGTTTTGCTCTTGAGATAACCGGCGCTGTTGGCCTGGCTGCCTGATGTGCTGAGCAGCGTGCCCAGCGCAATGGCGATAATCGCCAGCGCCACCAGCACTTCAATCAGGGTAAAGCCTTGTTGTCCGGAGCGGTTTTGCATTATTCGAGCAGGGCGGTGCTGTGTTTGCCGTCAAACTGCGCGCGCACGGCGTAGCGTGTCGCCAGTGCCGGGTAATAAAACTGTAACTCAAACTCGGGGGTGATTTCACCACTGGAAAGCACGAATACCTGCGGCTTGATTGCGTCCCTGTTATTTTTTTCACCATCGATGCCAGTATTGTCGATGACAATACTGGTGTTTTCCACCGCCAGATCCATTTCCATTTCTTCCGGCAGCTCGCGCTTGCGCAGGATTTTGTCATTTTCAATCGGCGTCCACTGGTTTTTTTCCAGCCGCAGGAAACGGTATTCGCGCGGCGCGAACTCAATGCCGTAATCTTCCCCTTTTAACACCGCTTCTTCGAGCAGCAGTTGCAACAGACGGTTGAAGCGCAGGGCTTCCTGTTTCAGGTTATCCTCAGTGGTATTCGGGTTGATGCTGAGCGCGACAAAGGTGAACAGCAGCGCGGCGATGACCACCACCACCATCAGTTCGAGCAGGGTAAAACCGTGTTGAGAATGACGGCGTGTGGCGGGCATGAGTCAACGGGCGGCGCGCGCCCCGTACATCAGCTGGCTAGTTGATGTCCCACGAACCAATATCGGCATTGGGGCCTTCGCCGCCGGGCGCGCCATCGGCGCCGAGGGAATAAATATCGATTTCGCCGTGTTCACCAGGATTGAGATATAGATAGTCATTGCCCCAGGGATCCTTGTTCAGCTTTTTCACATAGCCGCCGGCTTTCCAGTTGGGCGCATTATCCGGTTTGGTAATCAGCGCTTCCAGCCCCTGATCGGTGCTGGGGTAGGCGAAGTTGTCCAGCCGGTACACGTCGAGCGCGCTTTCCAGCGCCTGTATGTCATGTTTGGCCTTGGCGACGCGCGCCTTGTCCGGGTTGTCCATGATGCGGGGCACCACCACGCTGGCGAGAATGCCGAGGATGACCACCACCACCATGATTTCAATCAGGGTGAAACCTTTCTGTTTACGATTTACTGCTACGTTCAATGTAATCTCCGGTTTTGCAGCTGTGCCATAATCCAGCTAGAGTAGCCGACTTTAACCTGTCGCACTGCGAAAATTCTCAACAACCACAGATGATAGCAAATGCCCACCCCCGTGACTAACCGCAGCCCGTTCCGGCTGAACCGTAATCATCTGTTGTGGCTGGCGATTTTGCTGCTGAGCGCGGCGGTGCAGGCGGCGGATCTTGTACCGGCCTGGCGTTTCGACCGCCGCCTGATTTCAGACCATGATTTCTGGCTGTTGTTCAGCGCGCATCTGGCGCATCTCAACTGGACGCACTGGGCGCTGAACATGGCCGGGCTGGGCATCGTCGCGTTTTTTTTCAGCAGTTATGGCAACCTGGGGCAGTGGCTGCTGGTGCTGCTGGTCTCCGCCGTATTCGTCAGCCTCGGCATTTACTGGTGGAACCCGGAAGTGGTGACCTATGTTGGCCTTTCCGGTGTGCTGCATGGCCTGTTTCTGTACGGCGCGCTGCGCGAAATCAAATATTATCCCGCCAGCGGCTATGTGCTGCTGGCGCTGCTGGCGGGCAAGCTGGCGTGGGAGTTCTACAATGGCGCCATGCCCGGCTCGGAGGAGCTTACCGCGGGCCGGGTGGTGACCGACGCGCATCTGTACGGCGCGATTGGCGGGGTGGTGAGTTTTGCCCTGATTCAGGCTCTGACCAGCCTGCGCGAGTGGTCAGCATAAGCCCTTTCAGGCTGCGCAACTTGCCTGCTGCGCCTGCACGCAGCGCAAAATGCCGTAATCGTAAGCGCCGCCCAGCGCCTCGTACACCGGCTTGAGCCGGTCGCCCTCGGCGTACAGTTCCAGCGCTGAGGCGATTTCCCGTTGCTGGCTGGCGTCCAGCGGGGCCACATCTTCCAGTTTCAGCAGCCCGGCTTCGATGGCCGCGGCGAGGTGGGTGTAGACGGTGTTGAGCCCCAGCTCGCGTTTGGCGGCAATGCTGTTGGCGTCCAGTCCGTCGTGGAACAGCGCCAGCGTCTGGTTCACTGTGTCGCTGAGGTCATTGTCAAGAATGTCGGGCAGCGGGTGTTGCTTGATGATGCGCAGAAAATCCTCACCAAACTGGTCGCGCTTTTTATCACCAATGCCGCTGATATCGCCCAGCGCCGCCAGCGTTTGTGGCCGCAGGCGCGCCATTTCGGCCAGCGTCTTGTCGTGAAAAATCACATAGGCGGGCACGCCCAGTTGTTGCGCCAGCCCGGCGCGTTTTTGCCGCAGCGCTTCGAACAGTTCGGTGTCCACCGCGCGCACTGAGCTGGCGGTTTGTTTTCTGGCCGCTTTCGCCGGCTTGCTTTGTTTGCGCAGTTGCAGGTTGATGTCGCCTTTCAGCAGGGGGCGCGATTTTTCAGTCAGGCGCAGCACGCCATAGCCATCAATGTCCACTTGCAGATAGCCCAGCGCGATGAGCTGGCGGAACAGGCTGCGCCATTCACTGGTTTTGAGCTCCTCGCCAATGCCGAAGGTGGACAATTCGTGGTGGCGGTTGTGGCGAATGCGCTCGTCATCCTTGCCGGTGAGTACATCGATAATATAGTTGACGCCGAAGCGCTGGTTGCAGCGGTACACGCAGGACAGTGCCTTGCGTGCGGCCTCGGTGGCGTTCCAGGTGGCGGGCGGGTTGAGGCAGTTATCGCAGTTGCCGCAGGGTTGCTCCAGGGTTTCGCCAAAATAGGCGAGCAGGCTCTGGCGGCGGCAACCGGCCTGTTCGCACAGGCTGAGCATGGCGTCGAGTTTGTGCTGGCTGGCTCGTTTGTAGATTTCGCCGCCGTCGCTGTCGTTGTTCATCTGCCGCAGCGTAATCACATCCTGCAGGCCGTAGGCCATCCACGCGCTGGCGGGTTCACCGTCGCGCCCGGCGCGACCGGTTTCCTGATAATACGACTCGATGCTTTTGGGCAGGTTGAGGTGGGCGACAAAGCGCACATCGGGTTTGTCGATGCCCATGCCAAAGGCGATGGTGGCCACCATGATGACGCCATCCTCGCGCAAAAACCGCGCCTGATTGTCGGCGCGCTGTTGCTGGCTGAGGCCGGCGTGATAGGGCAGCGCCTTCAGTCCCTGCTGACACAGCCAGTCGGCGATGGCTTCGGTTTTCTTGCGCGACAGGCAGTACACAATACCGGCGTCTTCCGGGTGGTTTTGCTGAATGAACTTGAGCAGGCGCTGCTTGTTGTTCTGCCCGTCCGAAATCGCGTAGTGGATGTTGTGGCGGTCGAAACTGTTGATGAACACGCGCGCATCGCGCAGTTGCAACTGGTTGATAATTTCCTCACGGGTGCGCGCATCGGCGGTGGCGGTGAGCGCGATGCGCGGGATGGCGGGAAATTCGTCAGCGAGAAAGCCGAGCTGCTGGTAATCCTTGCGAAAATCATGCCCCCATTGCGATACGCAGTGCGCCTCGTCGATGGCGAACAGGGCGATGTTTAACTGGCGCAGCAGCTCGCGAAACGCCGGTGTCAGCAGGCGCTCGGGGGCGACGAACAACAGGTCGAGTTCGCCCCGGCGCAGCTGCTGTTCGGTGGCGTGTTGTTGCTCGGGCGACAGGCTGGAATTGAGAAACGCCGCGTTCACCCCGAGCTGGCGCAGCGCATCGACCTGATCCTGCATCAGCGCAATCAGCGGGCTGATGACAATGCCCACGCCCTCGCGCAGCAGTGACGGAATCTGGTAGCACAGCGACTTGCCGCCGCCGGTGGGCATCAGCACAAAAGCATCGCCGCCGCTGACCAGCTGATCGATGATGCCGGCCTGGTGATGCCGGAAAGCATCGTAGCCGAAGGTGTGTTTGAGTATCTGTAATGCGTCGCTCATGCCGTTCCCTGAGGTGGAGTGCTGTCCCTGCGTCCAAAAAACCGCATTATAACCGCTGTTGCAGGCGTCCGGAAATTTTTGGCGGTTCGGTCAACCTATTGCCGGGTGACGCGTTAAACAGGGTAAGTTGTTCAAAAATATGACGATAACCGAACAGGAGAACATACGATGAAAGTGGAAAAACTGATGATTGCGCTGCTGGTTTCACTGGGTGTTGGCATGGCTGCGCCGGTGCTGGCGGATGAAGCCGATGACGCCACCAACGGCGCTGACAGACAGCATGTGCTGAAAAAATTTGACCGCAACGGCGACGGCAAACTCGGCCCGTACGAAAGACGCCATGCGCGCGATGTCTACAACCGCATCGACCGCAACAACGATGGCCGGATCGGACACTATGAACGCCGAAATGCGCGTTATTTGCACAATCGCATTGATGTCAATGATGACGGCCGCATCGGCCCGCGCGAACGGCATTATGCGCGTGACCTGAAACGGCGCGCCGACTGGAACCATGATGGCCGCATTGGCCCGCATGAACGCGCCCATGCCCGTCGAATCATGAACCGGGTTGACCGCCATTACCCGCAGCGCTGATGCGCTGTCCGGGTGCGGATGACATGCCGATATTCGGGGGAATCACAGGGGATGATGCCAATGGACAACATACTGAATGCGATAGCCGCTGGCGCGGGTTCTGCTGATGCCGCTGCTGGTGTAATGTATCACCAGTATCACGGCGCTATCGAGGAACGCAGCCTGCAAAACCAGCAATCACTCAACCGGTTTTTTACCGGCGTCGAGCGCCGCGCATTTCGCATGGCGCAACTGGCGACCGGCAATGAAGATGCCGCGCTCGACATTGTGCAGGACGCAATGATGTCACTGGCGCGAAACTATGCGGGCAAGGAGGAATCTGAGTGGGGGCCGCTGTTTCACCGCATCATGCAAAGCAAGATTCGCGACTGGTACCGGCGCAGTTCGGTGCGCAACCGCATCATGAGCTGGCTGCATCTCGATGAAGACGGCGGCGACCCGATACAGCAGGCGCCGGACACACAGTCGCTGTCGCCGGAAGCGCACTTGACGAACAGCGATTCAATGCAGTCAACTATGCAGGCGATACGCAGTTTGCCGCTGCGCCAGCAACAGTGTTTTTTGCTGCGCGCCTGGGAAGGCTACAGCGTGAAAGAAACGGCGGATATTATGGCGTGCACCGAGGGCAGTGTGAAAACGCATTACTCGCGCGCTGTCAAAACACTGCAACAGCATTTGCAGGAGTTGAATCATGAACATGAATAAACACACTGACACAACAATAGACGAACAGGCCATGCTGGACAGAATCAGCATGCAGCTGGATGACAGTGTGGAAACACTGGACGCGCGCACCCTGTCGCGGCTCAATGTCGCCCGCCATCGCGCGCTGGAAACGCGCGTCTCCTCGCGGCGCCACAGCTGGATGCTGCCCGCCGTGTTCGCCAGCCTGTTTGTCGTGCTCAGCGCAAGCTGGTTGCTGAATACGCAGCAAGCCGCGCAAACCGATGATCAGTTCATTGCCAGTACCGACGATATCGAGCTAATCGATGACCTCGAATTTGTCAGCTGGCTGGCGGAACAGGATGCAAGCTAGATGAAGATGATATTCAAAACCGCGTTGCTGGATGCCTTGCTGGCGCTGCTGCTGGTCATGCCCTGGAGCGCGGCGCAGGCGGTGGAATGGGAGCAGCTGGACGAAGACACGCAACGCGTTCTCGAGCCGTTTGAAAGCGGCTGGGACAAGCTGCCGCAAGATCGCCAGGACAAACTGTTACAACGCGCGGAGCGCTGGAAACTGCTGCCCGACAGCAAGCTGGCGCAAATCCATCACAAGATAGAACGCTTCAAGTCACTGCCGCCGGAAGAACGCAAGCGCCTGCGCAAAAAACAGCAATGGTTTCACAAGCTGCCGCCCGAACGCCGTCGTGAACTGCGCGAGCAGTGGCGTCACATGACCGCGGAAGAGCGCAGGCATTTCCGGCAAAACCATATTAAAGACAGGAAAAAATAAAAAGCCGGCGTGCTGGTGATCGGCCCGGCATAGCCGGGCTTTTTTTATATTTTAATATAAAGCCAGCCTTCCCCTGTTCGTCTGGCCACCTGCTCCGCAGCGGATGGCGTCAGCATGATGGAGGCCACCAGTTGTACAGGGTCGCCCTGTGACGCCAGTTTCGCAAGACTTTTTGCGCAAGCAACAATTTTGAGATTGCCAAAGCGTTTTGCCAGTTGTGTTAACTTGCCGGCATGCTTTGATGTCTGTTTGTCCAGCGCCTTCAGGCCCTGTCCGTTGGCGACAATTTCCAGAGTGAATGAGCGATCGTTGCGGCGCATGGATAACAGGCTTTCGATATGCTGTACCGTATTGTCAAATTGCTGTGGCTGATACTGTGAAATGTTCAGTATCACCCGCTGATGATTGCCGACAACAGGCGCAAGCGCATCAGCAGGAATGGTGTCGGTGCTGGCAATCAGTTGTGCCGCTGCATTGATGCGTTGTTGCTGCTGGTAAAAGGTGTAACCAAGCGTGGCGGCAATTGCAAACAGGATAGCTATGCTAGCAGCCAGTGAACGAAACCGGCTGGGATGTGACCTGGCAGCATGATTGACGGGCAGCCCGGTTGGTGGCGTGTTCAGGTCTGCATACGCGAGCATGACTTTTTCCTTCAGGATGCGCGCATTGCAGATACGTTGCGCCAGTTCTGCATCGTGTTGTTCATCAAAAAGCAGGCGGGCGCGCTCATCGTTATCAAGCTCACCGTCGATATAAGCATTGATGAATTCATCAGAATATTCTGTTGTTGCCGTCATTTCACCAGTTTCAGTTTGGTTTTGTAAGGTTCTTCGTGCGTTTCATGCAGCAGGGTTTTAAGTGAAATACGGGCGCGATTCAGCCTGCTCATCACTGTACCGATTGGTATGCCCAGAATATCAGCCACCTCAGCGTAGCTGAAGCCTTCTATATCCACAAGTGTCAATACCTGCCTGCGCTTGACTGGCAGGCTGGCAATGGCGGATCGAACCTCATTAAGCATTTCGTTTCGGCTGTGTATTGTTTCGGGAGTGTCCTGTTCCAGTAATACAACAGCGTCTATATCAATATCTGTTCGTTGTTTGCGGCACTGGTCAATGAAGCAATTGGACAAAACCCGAAACAGCCAGCTGTCCAGCGCATCCATATCCTTTATCCTGTCGACATTGTGCATGGCGCGAATCATGGTCTCCTGCACCACCTCATCTGCAATGTCTGAGTTATGCGACCAGGCATAAGCCATACGAAACAACCGGAAACGCCCTTTTTCCAGTCGCTTGCATAATGTTCGCTGTCTTGAAGACAGTGTCAGCAGGTTTCTGATGATGCTCATGGTCTGGCTCTCATGGTGGTTTCGACGTTCGCCAACAGGCAGATATTCCGTTTTTTCTGAAAAATAAATCCGTTTTTTTTTGCCGCTGCGCATAGACGTAAATTAACGGGGATGAGCTGGAATATTCAGTGAACAGATTGCGTCATCTGGTTTGTGGCGGCGGTGGCCATGTTGCAGCCCGGAACATCCGTTCGGCAGGGACGATTACAAATCCAGATTATTCGGGAGTTGCTATGAAAAAATGTTCAAAAACACAAACGCAGGTGCTGGCGGCGGCGCTATTGCTGGCTGCCGGCAGCGCTGTCGCGCACGACGATAATGAGCCGGGCACGCCGGTTTGCCTTGAAGCGAATTACATGATGGCCGATGCGATGAATGCGCCGTTCGCCGGGCCGGTTACCGGGCCGGGGCGTGTCATTGAGATGAATATCATTACCGGTGAGCGTGGCATTACAGTCAATAATCCATTTTCAGGGACTAACGCGGGCACGCCAATATGCACACCGGATGTTAGTTGTCCGGGGCCATGGAAACCCACAGGTGTGCTGTCAGGAGGGATGAACGGGCATGCATACCTGACCAGTGCTGCGCAGCACGCCATTACGGAGTTTCACCGTGATGGCACGCCAATAAGAACCGCGCCGCCGTTGCCGACATCGCCTTCCCCGAATGGTGGTGGTTTCGGTTTTGTGCCGCGCTTGCTGGGCACGCAAATAATGCCGAATGGCAACTTGTTGCAGACAGTCTGCGATGCGAACTTTTTCAATGCGCCAAATTCTGACCGTATTTTACCGGGAGAGCCCGATCCAAAAGGCGATGGTAATTCCTCCAACCTGTATTTTCCGCCGGTGTATTCCACCGATGCGCGGGCTGACAACAGCAGGATACTCGTACTGGATCAGGAAACGCTTGAAGTGATTGATGAATACTCCAGGCCGCGAAAATGGTTGCGCGATGAACACGGCAACAGAGTGCGCAACCCGGCGCATGACCTATGGACCTGCCCGGCCGGTATATCGTTTACATCAGAAGGCATGATTGTTACCGGTTTTCATAGCGCTGCTGCATTTGTCATCGACTGGAAAGCCGGTGTCGATAAACACAGCCGGGGAGTCGGTTCCAACAAGCCGTTTGACGATGATGAGCCATTTGATCTTGGCCGCAAGAAAAATCGCGCCAAAGTGATTCGTGTTATCGATTTGTTGAATACTGATATGGATGGCGACGGTGTGATGGACGCGCCGCCTGCGGCAATAGATGATCCGAACCGGCGTGATTCATTGCGCGCAAACTCTGTTGATGAATCCGGTAACGTCTACGGCACGTTTCGAATGCGCTCACGTGATTGTTTGCGCGGTGAATATGCCGGCGCGCCAGGAGGCTGCAATCCGGGTGTATTCCGTCAACATGTTTTTATCGCCAAAGCAGGCGGCAACATGAAAACCGGCACCATTGCGCTTGATCCCGGTGTCAATGTGATTGCCGGTATTCGCATCAATCGCATGTCAGCAAAAGGCTGTGAATATGTGCGCAATGAAGTGCTGGACGCTGGCGGCATACTGACCGGCGACGAGTGTGATGTTGAAACCCTGTATGTATCGACATCCGCCGCCAATGCGGGTTGTGACCCTGACGGCGACGGTCAGATGGGGCCGGGGCATCCTGCGAATCAGTGTTTTGTTCCCGGTGGCGCCGTTTATGAATACCGCATCGATGAAGCGCATATTGATGGTGCAAACGGTTCATGCACTGGTGACCCGAATGATGGTTATGGACCGGGTGAGGGCAATGAAGGCTGCGCCATGCCAATTGCACAGTTCGATGTGATAGACCCGGTTACCGGTGAGGTGGAACCGGTCGATCCGCGTATGCTGATGCCGATACATGAAGCCTTTATACAATAAGGTGGTGCGCAATCAGGACGGCAATGGAAGCCGTCCTGGTTATTGGTGTAACCAATGCTGACGGAGACATATATGAAGAATCTGTTCATCATCCTGGTAATTGCACTGGGTATTAGTGGCTGCAGTTACTACGACAAAACGCACAACGCAGCAGTGAATGATGCTGACGGCAGTAGCATGAAAGCCAAGGTCATCAAGTCCGGCCTGTTCAAAGTGGTGCGCAGCGGTGGGCTGGTTGCCAGCGCGCATACCAGCACCGGTAAAGCATTTGTCAAACCGGTTATTCAAATGGTAAAGGCAGGCAACCGTATTCCACTGGTGAAAGATGCGCATATGTCACTGCAGTATCGAATCTGGAATTTGCCGGAACAACCCGCCTATATACCGCTAAGGCGTGTGCTGCGGCATCCGCCGATGACCTTGCCTGATGGCAAAGTAACCACGGGCTCGGAGTACATGATTACCGGCAAGGTCAATGCCGGGCAGGTCATTGCCTATACCGGCTACGGTTTGAACGAGCCGTATGAAATGCTTGAAGGTGACTGGACGTTTGAAATATGGCAGGGTGGCAACAAGCTGGTCGAGCATACCTTCACAACCTATTGGCCGGATGCCGCAGAAGCGGTTCAAATACAAAACAGCCTGCACCCGGTGGCGCGGAAGTCTGCGGCAAAGTCAGTCAGTTACCGGAAAAAGCCGGTGCGCGGCAAAGCGGCTGCAGTGAAAAAATGGTTATAGGGTCAGCGTAAAGGAATGCGCAGGTTGAAATAAACAGGGCGTGAAATGCCCTTGTGTATGACAGGCTCAAACAAGGCGGTAAACAGGGTGGCGCCAATGTCGGTGCTGATGCCACTGGCCCGGTGTGTGATGACATAGCTGAAGCCGGCAAAAGGGTCCGGAATATGCGTGCCGTTGCCTGCCTCATCGGATGAACCACTGGCGCTGACCGCGCCGGACTGCAGGCTGCCTTCGAAGCCGACTCTGGGCAAGGGCAAGGCTGCCACCAGCCTGCCGCGTCCACTGTACTCACCGCCAAACAGGGAATCAGCTTGCAGATTGAGTGCGATTACCGGGGTGATGGCGGTATAGTTTGCGGCATAATCAAGTTCGCCGCTGAATGCAGGCGTAGTGGATGTGCTGTCAAACTGCATGCTGAACCGGCTGACACGCAATGTTTCCAGTATGACGCCAAACTGCCAGTCCGCACTTGCGGCGCGTTGCCTGGTATAAAACAGCCCAACACCGAAATGTTCGGCCTGTCCGTGAATATTGCTGATATCGGCATTAAAGCTGACCGGCAGTGGTGAAATATCGGCGAATGAAGGCTGGATAAGGGCGGGGGCGTTGCGGCCAGATAAATCCAGATAGTCATAGAAACCGGTCAGTGACCATGTATGCTGACGTTCGCCGGCAAATCGCCAGTCAACATCAAACATGAGTACGCGGATGCTCAGTTGCTGTGCGTCAAAGCTGGCATAGCCGAGTTGCGTTGAAAGCGCGTCGCCTGTCTTGTCCGCATCAATGGCTGATGTCGCCAGATAGCGGACATTCATCGGGGATTCCAGAATATGCTCTGCGACATAATCGGTGGATTCATCGGCGCTGGCAGTGATGCTGAAGCCGAGCAGGAATAATAAGCTGGTAATATGTCGCATAATGATTCAGGGGTATATCGGGATGTTGTTGCCTGCGGCTGAATATATTAACGTAGCGTCCTTCAGTTTTCACTCGAGCATAGAAACATGGCCAAAACCGGCGCAACAGGACTGACACGAATTATCAACGCGGCAAAGTACAGCTGGCTGGGGTTCCGCGCGGCTTACCGGCACGAAGAAGCCTTTCGCCAGGAAGTCTGGCTGCTGATTGTACTGGCGCCGGTGGCCTGGTACGCGGGGGAAACGCTGTCGCAGAAGCTGGCGCTGATTTGCGCGCTGTTGTTCGTGATGCTGGTTGAGTTGCTGAATTCAGCCATTGAAGCGGTGGTCGATCGCATTGGCGATGAACACCATGAACTGGCCGGGCGCGCCAAGGATATGGGCTCGTCTGCGGTGTTTCTGGCTATCGTTATATGCATTGGCGTGTGGCTGGCTGTCTTGTTATAGCTGCCGTTATAGTTGGCGGAACAGGCCGCGGTTGTTCGAATTCGACGCTGCACACAGGTAGAATAGGCGAACTGATTGTCACCCGTCGCCGGTTTGTCCCGGTTTCATAAAACATATTCTGGAATCCCCTTGGTTAAAGCGTCTTTATTTCAAACCGTCACACTGCTGCTGCGCTGGTATCTGATTCTGCTGTTGATATTTGCGACCGGCCGCGCTGTGCTGTTTGCCTTGTTTTACCAGCGTTTGCATGACAGCGATGTCAATATCTGGCTGAGTTTTGTCTATGGCCTGCGCATGGACACCATCGCCGCCAGCCTGTTGCTGCTGGCGCCGGCGCTGGTGTTGCACCTAACGCCGAGACCGCTGGCGGCGCTTGGCAATGCTTTGCTACGCGCGTATTTTTTTGTGGTGTTGCTGATTGCGGTATATATGGAAAACGCCACGTTGCCGTTCATCAATGAATATGATGTCCGCCCCAATATCATTTTTATCAACTATCTGAAATACCCGCGCGAAGTACTCAGCACAATATGGGCGGTATACAAACCGGAGCTGTTTGTTTCCTTTGTGATGATGGCGCTGGCGGGCTGGTGGTTTATGCGCAGCCCGAAAACGCGATTTGATGCTGCGTTGCAGGTTCCGTTGCGCATTCGCATCATCGTGTTGCTGCCCGTTCTGCTGGTGCTGGTGATGGGAGTGCGCTCCTCATTTGGTCATCGGCCCGCCAATCCGTCCGACGCCATTTTTTCCAGCAATCGTCTGCTGAATGAAATCACCAAGAACACATTGCACAATGTGGGGTATGCCGCTTACTCGGAAATGCGCCACGGCGGCAGCGCGGGCAAATACGGCAAAATGTCAGTTGGGGAAGCCTTGCGGCGAATGAAACAGCGTTTGCGGATTGCAGACGGTAGTGACGATTCGCTTTTCAGGAGACTGGAGCCGACGCACTTCAAAACAGATCAACCCAAAAACCTGGTGATTTTTTTGCAGGAAAGCCTGGGCGCGCAATTTGTCGGCGCGCTCGGCGGCGAGCCGGATGTCACGCCCAACATCAATGCTCTGAGTGATGAGTCGGTGTTTTTTACGCAGCTGTTTTCCAATGGCACGCGCAGTGTGCGGGGCATTGCTGGCGTGGTCGCCGGCTTTCTGGCGACCCCCGGCAAGGGCGTGGTCAAGCGCAATCTGTCACAGCAGGATTTTTTCACTGTGGCGCAATTACTCAAGCCGTACCATTACCGCAGCAGCTTTTTTTATGGCGGTGAAAGCCGGTTTGACAATATGAAGTCGTGGTTTGCCGGTAACGGTTTTGATGAAATTTTTGATGAGGCCACGTTTGGCGATGAGGTCTACCACGGCACCTGGGGGGTGGACGATGCTGCGGTGGTTCGACGCGCCAGCCAGTATTACAAACAACTGAACGACAATGGTGAAAAATTTGTTTCCGTGATTTTTTCCACCACCAATCACACGCCGTTTGATTTTCCACCAGGCGTGATTGATTTGCTGCCTGGTGAGCCGGAAAAAAGCGTGAGGAACGCCATCAAGTATGCCGACCATGCCATCGGTGAATTGATAAGGCTGTCTCGGCTGCAGGGTTATTACGATGACACTGTGTTTCTGGTGATTGCCGATCACAACATTCGCACCTACGGCGACGACATTATACCGGTGAACATGTTTCACATACCCGGCATGATTCTGGGCGGCGGCGTCAAGCCGGAAAAAATTGACTTGCTGTCAAGCCAGCCCGACGCGCTGGCCACAGCGCTGGATTATATCGGTATGGATCTGGAATACCCGATACTGGGGCGTTCGGTGTATGTGGATGACAAGGCCGAAGTGACGCTGCTGCAATTCCATAACATTTATGGTTTGCGCCACAAGGATGAAATCGCCATTCTGCAACCGGGCAAAGCGGCGCAAACCTGGCGGGTGACGCAAGACATGAAACTGGTTCGCGCGGCGCACAATGCCGAGCTTGAAAAAGATGCGCTGGCCTTTGTTGTTGCGCTGGATGTGCTGTACCGCAATCAGCTATATCGCTAATGCTCAACAACCTTGTTTGTGCAGGCGCCACGCCTGCCGCGCCGAACGGATGTCAACATGCGGGTGTTTCATCAACAGCGTGATAATGATTTCCTCCAGTCCAGCGTACACGCAGACCAAAGCCGCCAGATAAAACGGCCACGCGCTGATTTCCAGAAACAGCAAAACATAACCGATGAAGGTAACCAGCACGGCGATTTTGACGCTCCAGGTGTGATAACTGGTGATGACGTGAAACTTTATCAGCCCGATCAGCACCGGCACGGTAAAGCTGGCGATAATCAGCGAAAACCAGAGTTTTTCCCTCAGCACAATATCCGGCCACAACAGCCATGCGCCGAGCGCCATGGTGGAATAAATGGTGAAGTCGCCCCAACTGTCCAGATGCGAACCCAGCTCGGTAATCTGGTTTAATTTTCGCGCAAGAAAACCGTCCAGCACATCGGTGAATCCGGAAAACGCCAGCGCCGCGATAAACAATTCAGGTTGCTGGTTCAGCGCGAGCGCAATCATCAGCGGCGCCATCAACAGGCGCAGCATGCTGAAAAAATTTGGCAGATTGAGCAGCCGCTGTGGTTTGTTTCTCATATTCCGCCTATATAATGATGCTTGTAGTAAACACAATACACCAAGATGCCGGCCAGTATAAAAATACTTACCTATAACATCCACAAGGGCATGAGCGCGGCCAACCATCGCTTTGTGCTGCACTCGATACGCGACGCGCTGCGCCGGCAGGACGCCGACGTAGTCTTGTTGCAGGAAGTGCACGGCGACCACAGCAGCCGCCGCAAAAACATTCACAACTGGCCCGATAACGATCAACTGGCCTATCTGGCGGAAAATACCTGGCCGCATGTCGCCTATGGCAAGAACGCCATTTACCGGCGCGGGCATCACGGCAACGCCGTGCTCAGCAAGACGCCGTTGCTGGCCTGGCAGAACATCGATGTGTCGCTGGCGCGCAAGCACAGCCGCAGCCTGCTGCACACGGAATTGCAATGGCCGCACGCGGACAGCAAGTTGCACATTATTTGCGTGCACCTGGGCCTGTTCAGTTTTGAGCGTGAACAGCAACTGGCGACGCTGTCGCAGCATGTGCTGGCCGAAATTCCGGAAAACGAGCCTCTGATTATCGCGGGGGATTTCAACGACTGGCGCAGCCGAGCAGGCGCGCATCTGCACGACGGTTTTGGCCTCAGCGAGGTGTTTCAGCACCACGAAGGCCGTCTCGCCAGAACCTTCCCGGCCTGGCTGCCGGTGTTCAAAATGGATAGGGTGTACAGCCGCGGCCTGCAGGTGAAAGGCTACGAGCAATTGCGCGGCAAGCCCTGGCAGTTGCTGTCCGACCATATTCCACTGCTGGTTGAATTCGAACTCGCCAGCCCCATGCCATCTTGATAGACTAGGCGCATCGAACCACCGTTTTTACCCACGCCCATGCAACAGAAAATCATCACCATGCTGCAATTGCAGGACAGCATGAACAGCAAGGTCAACCCCGACTGGCGCAGCGCCGGCAACGAATGGTACCGCGCCATCTGGATAGAAGCCTCGGAAATGCTGGAGCACTACGGCTGGAAATGGTGGAAACAGCAGTCGCCCGACCTGATGCAGGTCAAGCTCGAAGTGGTGGACATTGTGCACTTCGCACTCAGCATCCGGCTGGAGCAGGGGCTGACGCTGGAGCAAACCGCCGCGCTGATTGCCGACGACATCGCCCAGCCGCGCGCCAGCGATGACATCCGCGCCACGATTGAACTGCTTGCCAGGGAAACCCTGATAGACAAGGGCGCGCACTTTTCTGTCATCTGCGGCATCATGCAGCATCTGGATATGCCGTTTGATGAGTTATATGAAATCTATGTCGGTAAAAACGTGCTCAACATGTTCCGACAGGACAACGGCTACAAGGACGGCAGTTACATCAAGGAATGGGATGGCCGCGAAGACAACGAACACCTGGCCGACATCATGCAGTCGCTGGACAGTAACAGCCCGGCGTTCAAGGACGAAGTGTACGCCGCGCTGGCGGCCGCCTATCCGTCAGCCGCACCTGCCTGAGTTTCCGTTTCCAGCCAGCGGTTCATGCCGCCTTTCATGGAAACCGCGTTCAGCTTGCGTTGTTTCATGATTAACGCCGCCACCGCGCTGCGTTTGCCGCTGCGGCAGTAAGTAATGTAACGCGTGTCCGGGTCGAGTTCATCCAGCCGGTTGCGCAGTTCGTGCAGCGGCAGCAGGCAGCAGCCTTCTATGTGGCAGTCTTCGTGCTCTTCTTCATAACGCACATCCAGCAGTTGATAACCCGGCTTGTTTTTCAGCACCTGCACCAGGTCGATGTCCACTTCTTCAATCACCGGTTTGGCGACCAGTTCGAGAAAGTCTTTTTTGTCGCCTTCCAGTATCACGCCATCGCTGCGCATTTTAATGGTGGCGTTGCGCGTGCCGCCGGTGACCAGCGCATCTTCGCCGAATGAGTCGCCTTCGCGCAGCACATTCACTTTTTGCGGGCTGTCGTCGTAAAGCCCCATCGACCAGACTTCGGCGCTGCCCTTGTGCAGAATATAAAAATGCTCAGCCTGCGCGCCCTGTTCGATAATGACTTCACCCGCGCTGACAGCGCGCAACCGCATGCGTGAAATAAGCGAATACACAGACTCCACCGGCAGATTGGTCAGGCTGCGCGTGGTCATCACCTTGGATAACACCGCGAGCTTCTCCGGCTCATCCTGCAACATGTTGGCGATGCCGCTCCAGGTCACCAGATCATCCAGCCGGCGCGAGTCCACATGGTTGAACACCGCATCGCGTTGCGCGGTAATGCAGGTGTAATCGCCATTGGTCGCAAGCGCAACAATGCGTTGGTCGGGCTGGCTGTTGTCATCAAGCGTTTTTTGCAAGCCGCCGTGTTCAACCTGAATTTCACCCTTGAGCAGATACAGAAAACTTTGCTCCGGGTTGCCGCGCAGATTGATTGACTCGCCTTGCTGCAGGCAGAACAGACGGTTTTGCTGCAGTGGCTGTGCGTTGTCCTGACCAAACAACGCGGAAACAAGCTTGTTATTGCCGGACAGAAACTGGCTGGACTCCATGGTTGTTTACCTCGCAGTCGGTTGCATTGGCGAACAGCATACCATATCGTCGAAAGCCGGTTGAGGGCGCTCTTACCTGCGTCGATGCGTGGTGCTATGATGGTATTGCCCGAGGCAATCGCGAGGTGAACGACATGGCTGAAAACACAAGCGGGAAAACCGTCGGACAAGCCCGGGAAGGGCAGTCCATCAGCATGCACGATGGCATACCGGTTTGGTATGACTGCTGCTCCTGTGAGGCCGAACCGTACTGGGCGGAAGCCATGCAACAGCAAGACGACGCGGCTGAAACCGGGAAAGACCGGCGACAGCGCTCAAAACCCTAACTTTTACCCCTGTTTATCACACGCGCAAAGGCTTATTCTGTGCGTTCGAATTTTTGAGGAGAAACAAATGGCTGTATATAAATGCGAAGTCTGTGGCATGAGCATCGGCACCATGACCTGTGGCGCATGCGACAAGGAACTGGCCCACGACACCATCACCACCGATGATGGCGACACCGTTGCCGTATCCAAATGCCCGGACGGTCACGGCATGGTGAAATCCCCCATGTGTTGTGGTCAGGACATGACCCGCACCGACTGATTTCCCCGGTTTTGCCGAAATCAGACAAAAAATCCCGGCTGACCCGGGATTTTTTTGCCCGGATTGTGATGAAAACTCGTAACCCATTGAAAATAAATAAGTTACTTTTCAGGAAAAAACAGCAAAAACATTAAAGAAACCGGCAGGCGTGCCGAGATTATGGGCAGATAACGATTTATTCATTATCCTCCTGTATGGCGCAGGGACGCGCCAAGAGATTTGGAAACGCCACATGCGTGGCAGGCTCTGGCGGGCCGCCGATTCTCAGAAAAAACCCGGCTGGCGCCGGGTTTTTTTGTGCCTGATAAAAAACTTTTTTTGCCACAGAGCACACAGAGAACACGGAGGGTTGTTAAAGCCAACGCAAAGGCGCAGGGACGCAGAGAACGCAAAGGTTTTTCTATTGCAGGAGTGGCTTCAGCCGCGAACAATTCATCCACAAGCACGGTGCTTGCTGAAATTAAGGGTTCGTGGCTAAAGTCACCCCTGCGTGCGAATATTACTGTCATCCCGAGCGTAGCTGAGGGATTTCGCGCCACAGGCTGTGCTGTGTGAGATTTCTCCCTGCGGTCGAAATGACGCCATAGCCCCAATAAACACCTCCGCGTTCTCTGCGCCTCCGCGCCTCTGCGTTGGCTTTAACAACTTCTCCATGCGCTCGGAACCTCTGCGGCAAACAACAAAAAAGCCCGGTAAACCGGGCTTTTCTGGCAATCTTGCAGTTATCGAATTACTTGATTTTCGATTCCTTATACATCACATGCTTGCGCACAACCGGATCGTATTTTTTCATTTCCAGTTTTTCGGGCATGGTGCGTTTGTTTTTGGTGGTGGTGTAGTAGTGGCCGGTGCCGGCAGACGAAACCAGTTTGATTTTATCGCGCATAATCGTATCTCCTAGACCTTTTCGCCGCGGGCGCGCAGCTCTTTCAGCACTGTATCGATGCCTTTCTTGTCGATGATGCGCATGCCGTGGGTTGAAACGCGCAGTTTCACATAGCGTTTTTCGCTTTCCACCCAAAAACGGTGGCTGTGCAGATTAGGCAGAAAACGGCGGCGGGTTTTGTTGTGAGCGTGTGAAACGTTGTTTCCGCTCATCGGGCCTTTGCCGGTCACCTGGCATACTCTGGACATGTCAGTACTCCAAAAATTGTGCCCCGAATCAATCACCTGGCGCATTTTCGCAGCCAGTGGTCGGAAGCCGAAAAGGGGGCGGGCTCAAAAGACCGGCAATTCTAGCGGAGATACAAGCCAGTGGCAAGGGCAGAGGGGCAAGTGGCGGGCGGAAAACGGCGGCCCTCTGTGGCAAAACCCGAAAATAGGATAAAGTTGCCAGCCCCGGCACACTGCAATCCCGTGGAGAACGGCTTGGACATCGTATTTATAGAAGACCTGCGCATCGAAACCATCATCGGCATTTACGACTGGGAGCGCGAAATCCGCCAGGTGGTGGCCATCGACCTGGAAATGGCGGCTGACAACACCAAACCGGCGGCCACGGAGAACATCGACGATGCGCTCAATTACAAGGCGGTGGCCAAGCGGCTGATTAAATTCGTCGGCGAAAGCGAGTTTTTGCTGGTGGAAACGCTGGCGGAAAAAATTGCCGGGATTATCCTCACGGAATTCAACGTGCCCTGGCTGCGGCTCAAACTGAGCAAGCCTGGCGCGGTCACCGGCTCGAAAGCGGTGGGTGTGATTATCGAGCGCGGCAGCAAGCCGGCCTGACATGGCGCGTATTTACATCAGCCTCGGCAGCAACATCGACCGCGAGCGCCACACCCGCGCCGGGGTGAAGGCGCTGCGCGACGCCTTCGGCGAGCTGACGCTGTCATCGGTTTACGAAAGCGAGGCGGTCGGTTTCGATGGCGATGCTTTCTATAATATGGTGATTGCCTGCGACACCGATCTGGACGTGCACGCCGCCAACCGCGTGCTGTCGGAAATTGAAGACGCGCACGGCCGCGACCGCAGCGGCCCCCGCTTTTCCTCGCGCACGCTCGACCTCGACCTGCTGCTCTACGACGACCTGATTCTGGATGAAAACGGCCTGCGCCTGCCGCGCGATGAAATTCTGAAAAACGCCTTCGTGCTGTGGCCGCTGGCCGAAATCGCCCCCGGCCTCAAACACCCGCAGGCGGGAAAAAGCTACGCCGAACTGTGGCGGGCGTTCGACAAAAGCCGGGAAAACCTCGCGCCGATTGCGTTCGATTTCGAGTAATAAACGGCCCGCTAGCAGGATGGGAATGTTATGCCCAGCGGGAGGGGTCGGCGCGCCGCCAGTCATCCCGCCAGGCTGGAGGAACCGTGCCGGAATTCAGTAAACAGTCGCATTCGATGCCCGGATACAAATCGGCGTAAGTCTTGATGGTCGGGCCATTCACCCTGCGATAAATGTGGTGCGGCATAACCTCGGAAGGATCATTCAGCCCCGCGCTGGAAATCAACTCCAGCATCGCATGTATGGTGGTGTCGTGATAACGCGCCACGCGCTTCGCCTTGTCTGCGATGTTCAGTTGCTTGTAACGCGCCGGGTCCTGTGTCGCTACGCCGGTGGGGCAAATGTTGCGATTGCAGTTGCGTGACTGAATACACCCCAGCGCCAGCATCATCGCGCGCGCGGCATTGATCAGGTCTGCGCCCAGCGCCATGGTGCGTATGATATGAAATGCAGAAATCGCCTTGCCGGCGGCAATCAGTTTAATCTGGTCGCGCAGGCCGATGCCGCGCAAGGCGCTGTGTACAAATGACACCCCGTCACGCATCGGCGTGCCCACCGAGTTGGTCAGTTCAATCGGCGCTGCGCCGGTGCCGCCTTCGCTGCCGTCGATGGTGATGAAATCAGGCGTGATGCCGGTTTCCAGCATGGCCTTGCATATCGCCAGAAACTCGCTTTTGATGCCGATGCACAACTTGAAGCCAACCGGCTTGCCGCCGGACAGTTCGCGCAGCCGGGCGACAAATTCCAGCAGCCCGATGGGCGAATCAAACGCCGTATGCGCTGGCGGCGAAATCACATCCTGCCCCAGCGGCACATCGCGGATGCGGGCAATTTCGGGCGTCACTTTCGCGGCGGGCAAAATGCCGCCGTGCCCCGGCTTTGCGCCCTGCGACAACTTGATTTCAATCATCTTGACCTGCGGATCCACAGCCTTTTCCGCAAAGGTATCAGCGTTAAAACTGCCATCGTGATTGCGGCAACCGAAATAGCCGGTGCCGATTTGCCATATCAGATCACCGCCACCGGCGCGGTGATAATCACTGATGCCGCCTTCACCGGTATTGTGCGCAAAGCCACCCTTGCGCGCGCCACGGTTCAGCGCCTCGATAGCATGGCGGCTGAGCGCGCCAAAACTCATGGCTGATATGTTCAGGTGCGAAGCTTCATAAGGCTGGCTGCATTGTGAGCAACCGATGCGAACGCGGGACTCCTGTTTGGCGACCGGCGTTGGGTTCAGCGACGGGTTAATCCATTCATAACCGGGGCGGTACACATCAAACTGGGTGCCGAATGGCCGCGTATCGCGGTCGCCCTTGGCGCGCTGGTAAACCAGCGAGCGAAACTCGCGGTTAATCGGCGTGCCGTTGGTGTCGGTTTCAACAAAATACTGCTGGATTTCAGGGCGGATGGATTCAAACAAATAACGCAAGCGCCCGATCACCGGATAAATGCGCGGAATCGTATGCCGGGTTTGCAGCAGGTCATAAACGCCCAGCAGAATAAACGGGCCAACAACCAGCAGCAGCCACCATGCGCCCGGCCATACCAGTGACAAAGCAGCAATCAGCAAAACAGATGCCGGCGCCAGCGTGAAAAACAGAATGCGAACCATGATGGTTGTATGATGCCAGCAAAGTGAATTCAGTTCATCCGTTTGTTAATGAATATTCCGAAGTGCGAGGCGGCGGATGAAAGCATATTACTGAATCAGAACATACTGATATAAGAGAACGCATAACCGGCAGGTCTTGATTCCGGCGGGCGGTTGTTACAAGCTAGTCGTATCACAATAACAACACGGGTGAATACAATTCTATGATGAGCCGGATTGTGCAAAATGAAAGACCTGACCCTTGATTCCGCAAGCAAATCAACTGGTCGATACAGGTGTGACCATTCATAGTGGGCGAACGCTGAAAGGGCGAGGTTTGCTTTTTCGATTAGGTTCGCTAACAGGAAAGGAAGTGGTTGATTTTCGAGAAAATGAGATTTTTATACGCCCTAAAAGCTCTGTTTCAAAGGTAATTTGTAGTTAGGCATTAAATCGGAAATAATGAAAACACTTGCCACACTTCTATTTTTCGCAATTCAGCTAACACTTATGACATATTTGTTGATTATAAGCTTAATTTGTTTTTTGTTATGTGTTGGATTTATACCAATATCCTTTACATTAAGTAGCATCATAGAAAAAGTTCCCGAAAGAATACAACTACTGCTATTTCCAGTTTCATTATTTCTATTGTTGTTAACTCCTGCCGTTGGCATGGCATTAATTTCATTTAAGTATTTACGAGAATCGGGTAGAAATTACTCGCGATTATTCACAGATTTAGTATACGATCTTAAACATCCTGATACAGTATGAGCCTAACAAGCTGGTCAACTTAGGCTGAGTATTCCGCTGCGCCCCACGCCTAGCCAGATACTCTCGTCGTTAGGTGCACACATCAATGATTGATAGCATGCAAAATTTACCAGACGGATTTGTCACAGGCGTGATAATAGGTGTGCTTGCATCTGCATTTGGCTTCGTTCTTACAATGCTTTGGGATATATACAAAAACCATCGAGATAAAATGCTTAAAGACAAGGCAGTATCAATAGCGCTACATCATGAAATCACAAACAATATAAACATGGAATCAAAGGGGTCATGGAATCAAAGGGGTCAGGTCTTTCATTTTGCATACCTTTAGACTAATATCAACACATGGCAAGACCCCTCAGACTGGAATACGCAGGCGCGCTTTATCACGTTACTTCCCGTGGTAACGGGCAGGAAGATATTTATCGCGATGAAAAGGACCGGGATATATTCCTGGAAGTGCTGTCTGCCGTCAAAGAGCGCTTTAACTGGGAGATTCATGCCTATTGCCTTATGAGCAATCATTACCATCTGCTTGTCGAAACACCGGATGCCAATCTTTCAAAGGGAATGCGGCAGGTCAATGGCGTCTATACCCAGCGATTTAATCGAAAACACAAACGGGTAGGGCACGTTTACCAGGGACGTTATAAGGCAATCATCGTACAAAAGGAAGCTTACCTGCTCGAACTGGCGCGCTACATTGTCCTGAACCCTGTTAGGGCAAGGATGGTCAGAAGCGCCAAAGACTGGCCCTGGAGTAGCTACCGCGCTACGGCGGGGTTTATTGCCGCACCGCCCTGGCTGACCACAGACTGGATATTGGCCGCTTTTGGCAAGCGCAAAAAAACCGCCTGCGAGCGTTACCGGCAATTTGTGGCCGAAGGGAAAAACCAGCCCAGAGTCTGGGAAAAGCTAAAGAACCAGGTTTATCTGGGCGATGATGCCTTTATCGAAAAGCTCAAGGCCAAACTACCGAAAGATGTCGACCTGAGTGAGATACCCTCCTGTCAGCGCCGCGCCCCAGCAAAACCTTTAAGTCACTACGAAAAAAGGCATAAATACAGGGATGAAGCTATTCAGGCTGCTTACAATAGTGGTGGGTATACTTTGAAAGCGCTGGGAGAATACTTTGGGCTGCATTATTCTATGATAAGCCGGATTG
>JALWPK010000058.1 GCA_026995045.1 Gammaproteobacteria bacterium
CGCACCAGCCAAAGAATCTGGACAATGCAGCCCGCCGCTGATTGACGGTCGCGGCGCGGGCGTTTTCTACGGTCTGCTGCCAGGAAATCCAGTCGGCGATGTCGCGGGGAATGACCGCCGTCAAATCACAATCGCCATAGGATTGCTGGCACCAGCGCCTGAAATGCGCCGCGGCGCGGCGGTAGGCGGCTACCGTGTGAACGCTTTTCCCCTGATTTTCCAGATAATTCAGCCAGGTGGCTGATAGACTGACAAATCTCAGGAAGGGAGTGTTTCCCAAATAACCCAAAATGGGGTATCTTTCTTTAGTTCAGCACAAACGAAAGGAAGATACAATGGAAAACACTCCCGACTTGTACGATACCTTGTTTCAGATTTTCGGTCAATACCAACATTGGGCGGATATTCGGCATTTGCACACCTTGATTTGGATGATTATAGGGTTGATAAGGAGCAAAACGGTCAACTTGCCGGAATGGACGCCTTTTGTTCGCAGTCGAGCGCAATACGCCCAGAGTACGGTGAGACGTTTCAGCCGTTGGCTCAACAATGAGCGAGTGGAAGCAACCCGCTTGTGGGAACCAATTATCCAGACAGCGCTCCAGGAATGGGGGCAATACACGCTCTACTTGGCGCTGGACACGACCATGCTGTGGGGGCGTTTTTGCCATATTCGTATCTCGGTGATTTATCGAGGACGAGCAATCCCCTTGATATGGAAAACGATTGAACATCGCAGCAGCAGTATTGGGCTGGAGACGTATCAAGATTTGCTGGAAACCGCCGCCAAGTTGTTGCCCGAAGGGGTAAACGTGGTCTTTTTAGCCGATCGCGGCTTTGCAGATACCCATCTCATGCGCTACCTTCAGGATAGCCTGCACTGGCATTATCGCCTTCGCGTCAAGTCCAGCTTTTATGTGTATCCTCGCGGGCGTCGTCGGATCAAGATTGGGCGGATGTCTCTCATTCGAGGACAGGCATTGTTTCTGCATCGCATTTATTTGACCAAGCAACGGTATGGACCTGTGTATCTGGCTTTGGCAAAGCCCTTGAACAACGCCGAAACCTGGTACATCGTCAGCGACCAGCTTACCGACCAGAATACTTTTGACGAGTATGGCTTGCGTTTTGACATCGAAGAGAGCTTTCTGGACGATAAATCCGGCGGCTTTCAACTTGAAGCCTCCTTGTTTTGCTCCGCTGACGCCCTTTCTCGGCTTACGCTTGCTCTGGCTGCAACGACCTTGTTCCTGGTCTGTCAAGGTGTTGAAGTCGTGGCAAGCGGCAAACGCCGTTTGGTAGATGCACATTGGTTTCGCGGCAACAGTTACCTGAAAATCGGTTGGAAATGGGTCTTGCGAGCTGCAATTGCAAAGTATGAAATCATTTCTCAATTGCGCCTCCCGCCTGTTCCAGACCCAGAACCTGCCAAAGCATCTAACAGGCAAGCCCACAAGCATCAGCGCAAACGCTTCTTCTCCGAAAAAAACTTTTTTCCTGCATGACTTTTGTCAGTCAATCAGGCCAGGTGGTTAAAGGGTCGGATTGTGCCATTTTTCGTCTCGCAAAATTTATGTTGCCAGTTTTTTCGCCGTTATCAGTCTGTTTCTGACGCAAATGATACCCTGAAAAAGCAAAACTCGCACCATAATATCAATTATGGTGCGGGTTTATGGGGCTGGATAAAACAAGAAACCGCCGGGGTGAGGGGGGCACCCTGGCGGTTTCTTGCTTTCATTAT